>JBOGOP010000119.1:0-15313 GCA_050747225.1 Pyrinomonadaceae bacterium | reverse complement strand
TAAACTTTTTCATGGCCTTCGTCTCCTTAATGTGGCTCTGTGCCAGGTTGTTCTTGCTAACACCAGCATAATCCACGTTCTTAAGGGACCAAGGCCTTATTTCCTTCTGTCAGCCATAATGACTTTACGCTTTCACCCGCTATCGCGAACTGGGCGAACCAACTTTTTGTGCAAAGCCGCGATACGCCTTCACGGAGCAACGCGAGTCGAGCGGCTCACTTCACAATGAAACTCGCGCCATACTTTGCATAATCATTGGTCTTGATTCCGTTTCGGGTGCTGCCTTTGTACGCAGACTCGCCGGGCCGCAGCTCAATCGTTACCGAACCGCCGCTCTCTATCTCTAGTTTGCCGGCATGGACCGCCGCGTTACAGATCGAAGAATCGACGGTGTAAATGTCGGTGCCCCACACCGAACTCGCCTTGCCACCAGCAGGACACTTGAATTTGACGGTCTTGCCTATTTCGAAGGCGACCATTGAAGCCGACGTATCCCACAGCACAGGTGTTTGGTCCTCGGCTTCGCGCACGAGCTCCCCGGTGAATGGAGTTTTGAAAACGAAGCTGCGCTGGTACGAGCCATAAGGGCTGGTCGTGACGCCGTTTCTTTCACTGGTACCGTAGATAGTCCTGCCGGGACGCAACTCGATGATCACCGTCCCGCCTCGCTCAAAACTTATCAATCCGCTATGGACGCCGGCTGTGCAGATTGATGAATCAGCGGTGTAGATATCGCTTCCCCAAACCGAATGCGCCGTGCCTCCCGGCGAACATGCCAACGTGAACGTCTGTCCGTCGGCGCCGCTTAGCGACGTCGCTTTCGCCTCCCAGGTCGTTGGTGTTCCTTCACCTGTAGAGGATGCAGAGCCACCGGTGTTTGAGTTGTCGGCGGAGGTATTCGTAACGGAACCTCCACCGGCATTCGGATTGTTTTCACTTCTCGGTCTTGAGCAGCCGGCGCTGCCGAGCACAATCGCGGCCAGCAAGAGCACAACCCAAACCGGGAATCTCCGCAGCCCGGCTACTGATCCAACTGTTTCGTTCGACATGATTAGTCCCCTATCGCATGTTACTTCAGTCAAGTTTTGTTCTGTGGCTGTTGTGAGTCCGTTTGAAATTAGCCGCGGATTAACGCGAATGAAACGCGAATCTGAAAGGGTCAACAAATGAATGATAATACCTCTCTCCTGTTCACGTTTAGCTGTTTTCTGTTTTTGTCTTCAGATTCGCGTTCAGTTCGCGTTAATCCGCGGCCAATTTCACTCTTTCCCATAGACCGCAACACGATTTATTACCCAGCCTGGCTCAGGAAGACCGTTACTGTCGGCCAGGTTTTACTTCCACTCACCCACCAGCACGAACGGCGCCCAATAAAAAGGCGCGCTGTATTTCTTGCCGGAGATCATCGCCAGCTGCGCTTCCCGCATGGCACTTGATGGCGCGGGGTTCGCTCCGAGCAGTTGTCGATAGAAATCGGTCATCAATTCGGCCGTCGGTTTATCCGCGACTGACCACAGCGTGACGCCGACCGTAGGCGCGCCCGCGTACATGAAAGCACGGGTCAAGCCAATCACACCTTCGCCGCGCTTTACCTTGCCGAGTCCTGACTCGCACGCTGAAAGCATCACTAACGGCGCACCGAGTTTAAGGTTGAAAATTTCACTCGTGCGCAGAAAGCCGTCGTTGTCATTTTTGTTTCCCACCAGGGACAGAACCAAACCGCTAAACTGCGGCCGCTGTGCGTCGAGTATGCCGTGAGTGGCCACGTGCAGCACGCGATAGCTTTGGAGTTCACGGGTCTCCAGATCATCCTCGTTAGCACTGAGATCAAGCCACATGGCTGGCTGGCCACCGGAGGTCTTTGCCAGACGAGCAATCTGTTCCGCTTCGGTCCTGGTTCCGGGTAAGCGCGGCAACGTTAGTGGGCTAGCCGCCGGTGGTATTTGAGGCCCCGTAACATCCGCCACCGCGCTGTCGAGCCCGAGGCCTCTGGTGCTTTCGGCACGGTTGCCGGCGCCGGCAGAGACCGTCTGCACCCGCTGGTCGTTTGCGCTGAAGATCGGATCTGCAATTAACAAAATATTTCGGCCAGCAGTCCGCTTTTGGGCCCTCATGGCGGCTGTTACTGATGCCGAGGGCACGTAACTCACTTCGTTGGTTTTGATCAGGTAATCAAGAGAACCATAATCGCCGCCGCGATCGGTTGTGACCAACGCTTCGAACGGCACGAAGTTGAGCGCGCCATCGGCAACAATAACCAAGCGCTTATCGACAATCAGGGACGCTGCGGGGGCAACCGCTGCTTTGTAGAGGGCGCTCGAAGCACGCAAGAAGGCGGCAGTGTTTTCCGTCGGCGGCTGAGTGCCCAGACCCAAACCTCTTTGTTGATCGCCCGCAGCAACGTCAATCCCCACGTTGCGTCTTTGCAACGCCGGAGGAATTAACTGGGCCCGAAAATCCATCGCCAACTGGTTCATGGTCGAACTCGCAGGCAGTTTGAAAAGAGAAGCGCGCTCCGGAGTGACCACCCAGAGGTATGAATTCTCATCGCCGAGGCTGTACTCAAGCAGCGCCGTGCCGTTATCCAGTACCTGTCGCTGAACTTCGTCGAGCGTCGAGGACCGCGTATGGACTAAAGATGCGTACCGCGGGCTGCTGGCCTTTATTTGATTCTCAAGATTCTCAAACTCAACCGCCAGTCGTTCCAGCTCAGCTTCCAAATCAGTGACGGCCTGTTTCGGGATTTCACCTGCGATCGAAACACCCGTCAGTTGTGCTCCAATCAGTTGCTGGTTCGCCAGGTTCTCACTCCGTCGTTTGCTGAGGTCGGGCGGCACTCCGGCAGAGATTTCCGCGTGACCGTCAGCCAACACATCAAGCAGCGAACGCGCCCGCCCCGCTTCCACGATGCGAAAGCCTTCGGCCGTAAATTGTAATGCGACACCTGTCGAAGCCGTTGGATCAGTTCCTTTTTCGGCCAGCGCCATTTCGGCGTTTACCGCCGCCGCTTCATCAAAGACCTGACTGGTGGTTGAAAGAAAAGTTGTGCGCGCTTCATGGGCGCGAATACTTCCTTCTACGATCGTTTCGATGCCAGCCAGAGCTTCACGATAAGCGCTTATTGCGTCCGTCTGTAGCCGGGGAACGCCTTGCTGCTGCGGCCGTTGCGACAGCTTCCAAAGGGTTCTGCCCAAACCGGCCTTCGCGGCCCACTCGAGATCAATTCGACGATCGCGACGCGCGATCTGAATTGCTTCGTTGTAACGATCGCGAGCCGCTGTCAGATCCCCTTTGCGGAACAACACATCGCCGAGGTTGGTGGCCGCTGCGGCGCGGAAACGTGCCGCTTCTTTATATCTCGCGTTTTGTGGCGAAGATGCGGCTGCGAGCAGTTCCTTGAAGTCTGCCTCAGCATCATTGAGTTGACCCAGGAGGTAATCAGCCCGGCCTTCGCCGAGTTTGTTCCGCGTGTAGGCGAAGAATGCTTTGTGCTGGTCAACGTCGGTTGGCTGGGTGTTGAAGGAGGCCTTTAAGATCACGGCGTCGCTGTGCTGGTTCGACGCTTGCGATCCGAATTGTGCAAAAACGGCTTTGGCCCCGGCGTTGTCATCGATGAGCAGATGAGTCTCGCCCATCTTGCTCAGCATCAGATTGGCATTTACCGTTTCTCTGTTCGCTATGAAGGCCCGACGGGCGTCTTCAAAATAACGAAGCGCAACCGCATATTGCCCTTCCTGCTGGTACAAATCACCGAGCGCATCGCTGGTAACGCCGATGCCATTCTGATCGCCGGCGCTGTTGTATGACTTGAGCGCCTCAGTCAATGGACCGAGCGCGGCATAAACTCTGAAGCGAGCGAGCCGAGCTCGTCCCTCGTCAAGCTTAGCCCTCGGAGATCCTTGTCCAGCGGGACTCCCGGACGGCGTTGTTTGTGGGTTGCACACATCAGTCCACCTGACCGTGGCCGTCACGTTGAAACCGCCTGCCATAATCCCGGTCAGCGTGCGATCCGTAGAATAGGTTCCGTTTGACTGCACTTCCCCTGAGCGGATGGTGATGTGTTGACTGTTACCCCCGCTCATCGTGATCACGCTGGGCGAGGTGTTAGACAGATCCAGCGACTGATCTCCGGCAACCCCACCGAGGCCGAGGACCACCACGTGCAGAGTCGTTGTCTCTCCCCGCATTAGGTTTAACTTGGGCGCCGATAAGTTGATGCCCAGGTTACGGAATGGACACTGTGTCGCCACGCCAGTCTCGTGGAAGTCGATATTGGTTGGTCCTAAGACATCGCTCGTATTGTGTATGACCAAGCTTCTGGGGGACTCTGCCAACGGTGGCAGCGTCGTTCCACCAACCTTCACATAATCCTGGGGTGAGAAGACTCCGTTGCACGGGCCTTTGATCTTAATAAATCGCCCCTGCTGCCCGCCGGTGGGGAGCGTAAACTGTGTCGGGTTCGACGGCGCCGTAGTGGATATGGGAATCGTTGTAGTGGCTACACTCTGGCCGTGATGCAGAAGGACAATGCTGAACGTGCCGTGCACGCTCCGGCTAAACGTCCTGGTTCCAACTGTGGTCTTTTGCCCTTCGAGATCGATCGCATAGCCGTTCAGCTCAATCAGGTTTTGGCCCCGCTCCGTTTCATTCTTGCCTGTTGGTTCCGTGTAGATGCTGCCTGAGACAGTGTCGCCGGCAGCCATGTCGTCCGGAAGATTTACTTTGATCGCGCCTTGAGGCGTGGTGAAGGTGGTGGTGTAAAGTCCGTTGGCGGTGTTGGAGTCAACGCGATAGCCGCTCGCATTCTGCGCGGCCGCATGCGTTCCGAGAGGAGTTTGGCCTGCGATCAGAACGACTGAGATCGAAATCAATGCCGCGACAACGACTGTAATGTTTCTACTCTCTGTTCTCATGAATTGGGGCTCCTTACGGCGAATTCGACTACGCCACCTCCACCTGAAGCTGCTCGGGTGAAGTGCCTTCAATGGCCCACGAACTCAGCGAGCTTTACGCCGTAATCTGTGGCGACCATCTCGGCGGCCTTTTCGCCGATCATGATCGTCGCCGCATTTGTATTCCCGCTGACCACATTAGGCATGACGCTGGCATCGGCCACCCGCAGTTTTGTCGCGCCGGTTACGCGGAGCCGCGGATCGACGACGTCGCCGATCCGGCAGGTACAAGTTAAGTGATAAACAGTTATGGAAAAATGTAAGGCGAGGTCTTCCAGCAAATCGTCGCTCGGGGTCACGCCCTCCTGGTACCCGTGCTTTTGCGCCAGAAAGGGCGGCACCGCCAATGGGCCAATCTTATGTTGGGATGGCCAGTGCTTGACGATCTCCAGTGCCCGGCGCACCACCGCGACCATGACCTTCAAATCGTGAGCGTCATCAAAGTAGTTCATGCGGATGGACGGATACACGGCTGGGTCGGCGCTTTCGATAACGATCTCGCCTTCGCTGTGCGGCAGCACCGGGTTGGCAAGCACGATTATGCTTTCAGCGTTGGGTGCCAGCCGGTTCGCTGGGTCATCGAAGTACTTTTCCGTTTCGATGTTCAGGCAGTGCTGCCACAACTCAAAGTTATATCCGCAGGGTATGAACGCGATCTGCCCGTCGTGACTGTGCTCGTCGCCGAGGCCCGTAGAAAACCACGCAGCCGCTTCGTACAGTGACGACGACGCGAGCCCGCACCCGGTAGTGGCCCACTCGCTCAGGCGCCGCTCTGCTTCCTGTTTCAGAGCCTGCAGCTCGGCCGGCATTTTTTCATCGTCGCGGGGATCGGCGGGAAGAGGACCGGATGGTTGACGCAGAACTGCCGGTCCCATCGAAATCCCGACCTCAGTCATCGATACGCCGACTCCTGGCGCCGGAAAGAACAGCGGCACCTGGATGTGGTCCTTCAAATGTTTGCCGACATGTGGTGAGTCAACGAGACAGGGCACGCCAATCTTTTCAAGTTCGTGTCGCGGGCCAATCCCCGAGAGTAGCAGCAAGTGGGGCGAGCCGACCGCGCCTCCACTCAATATCACTTCTTTGGTTGCCCTGGCCGAACTTATCTCACCATTCGTTTTGCGGTACTCGACGCCCTTCGCTTCGATCTCTCCAGAAGGACTTTCCAGTAAGACGCGCGTCGCCTGCGCTCCGGTGATGATCGTCAGGTTCGGCCGTCGTTCGACCTCACCTTCAAGGTAAGCGCGATAAGTGCTGGAACGCTTGCCCGCGCGAGTGTTGGTTTGCACGAGCGACACAACGCCCGCGGGGCCGCCGCGGTCGCGGCCATTGTAGTCACCGCGTGGGATACCGGCCGCTGCTGCAGCCGCGACAAATTCGCGAGCGCCGGGGAGTATTGGCGAGCGCACACAAACGCCCAATGGACCAGCGGTGCTATGCGCCGGCTCATCAATTACGATTTCATCGCACGACGCGAACCCTTCGCTCTTGCGAAAGTAGGGCAGCACTTCCGCGTAGCTCCATCCAGTCGCGCCTCCATCCGACCATGAGTCAAAATCGCTGGGATGCCCTCGGACATACGCCATGTAGTTGAGTCCGGACGACCCACCGAGCATCTTGCCTCGCGGGACCGGGACTCGTCGTTCTCTAAGTCCGAGCCCGGCCTTTCCGGGATCCGCTGAGTACATCCAGTCGGTGGCAGGATTCAGTTGCATGGCTGCGCACGCAACCGGCATCAACTCCACGTCTGGTGGTCGTTCGCCCGCTTCGATCAGCGCGACGCGACAGTTTCGGTCTTCAGATAGACGAGCTGCGATCACCGCCCCTGCGGAACCGCCCCCGACGACAATGAAGTCGAAAGTGTTTGACATGTTTACCTCGTGGCGTGATTAGTTCGTGTTATTGCGGCAAACCCATCCGCTTCAGTAAATCCATGTATCGCGGGTGGTCGTACAATGAAGCAAACGGAAATTCGACCTGCGAATGCGCCAGATACACTTCGCCCATTCCGCCCTCGCCGATTTTCGAGACGATGCGGCATGCGACAGAGTGGTATTGGAGTCGAGTTCTTTAGACATCCTCTATCAATTGGCCAGCCCCATTCGTCGGAGCAAGTCGGCGTAACGCGGGTCGCTCCGAAGCGATTCAAAGGGCATCAGGTATCTGACTCTGGCGAGCCTGCCGGTCCGGGCCTGAAAATCCTTTTCGAGCCAGGAAAACGCCTGGTCCTTATCTCCGAGGCCAGCGAAAACGGCTGCGAGGTCTCCCGGGAACGCCTCGCGCTTTTCATATTTCGCGTGAAGCTCTTTTAGAACACCGAGTGCCTCCGAGCGTTTTTGCGCGACGGCATAACCGTACCCGAGATCGCGAAGTGCCTGACGGTCGCTGGGCGATAGGCTAACTGCTTTACGAAATTCTGCAATTGCTTCCGGGTAGCTTTCCTGCTTTAGATATGCCAGACCCAGGGATTGATGTGCTCTCGGAAAATTCGGATCGAGATCGATGATCCTCCTGCTCTGTTCGATCGACGCACTCACCTCTCCAATGAGGAGATAATGTAACGCCACGTTGTAACTGATGATCGGAGAAAGCGGGTCCAACTCCTGTGCCAGCTTGATCTCTTTTAGGGCCTCCTCAAAGCGCCCGTTCTCCACTAATGTAAGGCTGTACCAGTGATGGGCCGTTGCGTATTTCGGATTCAACCCGATCGCGGTTTTGAACTCTTTTTCTGCCCGGTCCCATTGCCACTGTAGGGCGTAGCTATAAGCCAGTGATGTGCGTGCTTCCACCAGCGAGTCATCGAACTGGAGAGCACGCTCCGCAAAGGCTTGGGCCTTCGGGTTAGTCTCGCTTTCAGGAACGCCGGCATAATCCCCCAATACAACGTAACAGTCAGCGAGCCCAGAATAAGCGAGGGCGTAATTCGGGTCCGCGCCGGCTGCCTGCTGAAACTGTTCCATCGCTTTCCTGATGTTCTCGGCGGTCCGTTTGTTCCAGAAGTAACGGCCCTTGAGATAGAGCTGATACGCTTGCGGGTTTGCCGTGTAAGTCTTCGCCAGTTTTTGCTCGTCCGCGCCTGAGAGCTTGGTTTTCAGTTTGGTCGATACATCACGGGCAATCTCGCTTTGCAGCGTTACGAGGTCGGTTTGTCTGCGGTTGTATTGCTCGCTCCAAATCACGTTTTCCGTCTGCGCGTCGATCAGTTCCAGGCTGAGCGTCAATTGGTCGCCACGCTGAACTACTCGACCGTTCAAGATGGCCTGAACATTCAACTCTTTGCCAATCGTTTGAGCATTCGTTTCTTTGCCTTTGTAACGAAACACTGACGAACGTGCTTTGACATTCAGGTTTGGCAGTTGTGACAAGCTCTTAATCAGCGATTCGGTCATTCCGTCCGCAAGGTACTCGACATCGGGGTTGTCGCTCGCGTTGGCAAACGGCATTACGGCGATGGATTCAATCGATGGTGCTTTCTTGCGAGTGAGATAAAGGTAAGTGGAACCAGCAAGGACAATAGCGATTAGCAATAACCCGGCAATTACTAAAAGGGCTTTACCCCGTTTTGATCTGTTCAGTTCGCGGGTTGTGCCAGGAGCTGATTGAGCCGGAAGCACAGTTGTCGGCGCGGTAGGCCGACTCATGTCTGCATCCCTGCGATGAGGGAGGATGCTGGTCTCGATCTCGTTCACACTACCAGAGCCGGACTTCACAGCGCCGGAGTCAGCACTAACCACTCCCGAATCGCCGATCAGCGCCGCGCCGTCAACGCGACAGAAAACAAGCGCGTCGTCGGTCTCGACTCGATTACATTGTGGACAGCGTTTCATAAATTGCCTATTCGAGAAAACCGGCTCTTCGCAGCACTTCGCGAAAGCGCGGGTCGTCACGCAATGGATCCATGTATGGATCTACTTTCATCCAGGCTGTATGTTGGTCTTTTGTTTCGAGCGCTTCGTTGAGCGCCGCAAAGGCTTTATCTTTCTCGCCCATCTCGGCAAAGAGACCCGCCACAAAATATGGATAGAGCTTTAACCGCGCACGCTGCTCGGTAATTTTCCTCAGAAATCCCTGCCAGTCGCCACCCGCGAAACTCTCTCGAATCAACTTTGCCGCGTCAGGTTCGCCTCTGGCATCCTGAACCTTGGCTAGTTCTTCCACAGCCGAAGCGTAGTCGCGCTTCACGCGATAAACGTAAAAGAGTTGACAGTGCGCATACCAGAAATTTGGATCCAGTTCGACGTTTTTCTTACTCTGCGTTTCGCTTTCTTCATATTTTCTTTCAAAGAAAAGCACCTGCGCAGTTTGAAAGTTGGTGACCGGCGACAACGGATCGATCTCCAATGCACGGCTATAAGCAATGCGGGCCTCTTCAAATCTGCCCCGGTCTTGAAGCAGTAGCCCGTACCGACGATGACCTTCCGAATAATTTGGATTCAGTTCGATGGCAAGTTTTTGTTCGCGTTCCATGCAGGCGAAATCATGATCATAATTAAAACAGATGACGCCTAATATCGAATGCGGCTCGGCTAAACTGTTATCTAACTCCAGGGCTTTCATAGCGAGTTCTCGCGCTTTGGGTATCGCTTCATTGACCTGAGGGTAACTGTAAAGTGCGAGAAACCAATTCGCCTCGGCCAGGCCTGCAAATGCCAATGCGAATTTGGGATCAAGGGCGACTGCCTGTTGGTAATACTCAATTGATTTCTGAGCATCTTTCGCCGTGCGTTTACTCCCGTAGAACCGTCCTTTCAAATATGCTTGGTACGCCTCGTTGTTGTCGGTGTATTTTCTGGTCAGACCTTTAGTATCTTCGCCCGAGAGTTTCAATTGCAGCTTTTGTGCAATCGTTGTTGCCATCTCACGCTGTGTCGCGAGGAGGTCGGACATTTTACGATCGTACTGCTCGCCCCAAAGCAGTTTGTTGTTTTGCATATCAACCAGTTCGACGCTGATCATCAGGCTATCGCCGCGTTGGGCAATGCGTCCGGTCAAGACGGCACTGACACCGAGTTCAGCGGCGATTGCTTTCAGGTCTCCCCCTTTGCCTTTATAACGCATCACCGAACTTGTCGGACTGACCTTTAGGTTAGGCAGTTGCGACAGGCGATAAATCAGCGACTCAGCCAAACCGTCGGAGAGGTATTCAGAGTCCGGATTGCCGCTCTTGTTCTCAAACGGCAAGACTGCCACGGAGTTGATCTCTCCATTTCCTTTTTTCAGCGCGAAATAACCGGCGATAGCGAGGCCTACGATAACGAGTAGTGCAGCCCCGGCGATGAGTACTTTCCGTTGGATCGGTTTCGTGAGTTCATGCGTGGTGCCCGTTGCCGGCTGCGCCGGCAGCATAGTTGTCGGCGCGGTAGGCCGACTCATGTCTGCATCCGTGCGATGTGGGAGGATGCTGGTCTCGATCTCGTTTACTGCCGGCGCTGAGCCAAACTTCACAGTGCCGGAGTCAGCACCGACACCCCCTGAGTCGCTGCTCAGAGCCGTGCCGTCCAGGCGGCAAAAGGCCAGCGAGTCATCAGGCTCAGTCCGATTACATTGAGGGCAACGTTTCATATTTGTACGGAAAGCTTCACCTTGCTGACCACAAACTAACGGTTGGTTGCTGCTGCAATCTCATTCATTTGACCAGATCAGTAAAACGCGGGTCCTCTCCCAATGGAGTTCATCGCGGCTCAGTAATCCGCGGTCACCGCCTCCTGGGTTCTGGTAAAGATCAAGACCGGTCCCTTCAATTGGGGGAAATCGTTTTGCTCATCTGTTCAGTAATTCACCGCGGCGGATCGAATTTCCTCAGCAGCGCCTGAAATCGCGGATCGCCACGCAGTGGGTCGAACGCCGGATCATATCTGATCGAGAACAGCCAATAATCGCCCGCCGCCGCGGCGCTGGTAAGCATGGCGATCGCTTCTTCCTTTTCACCTAATTCCGAAAGAAAACTAGCCCGGCGGGTTTCACTGGTGCCCAGACTGCCCCAGTCTTGTCGAACAATTTCGCGCAAATATCCTGTCCAGCCACCGGCTGCAAAGCTCTGGCGCAGCCTTTTCGCGTTTTCCGGCTGGTCCAGTAACTCTGCGGCGCGGGCTCGTTCGTCGACCGAGGTGGCGTGATCACCTTTCATCCTATAGAGGAATGAAATATGCGAGTGCGGCCACGCGAAGGTTGGGTCCATCTCAAAAGACTTTTTGATGTACTCAATACCTTCATCGATCTTTCCCGCAGCGACCAAACATGAAGCGCGGTTGTTGCGAATATCCACCAGGGTCGGTTCGATCTCAATTGCACGGTCAAACGAAGCCAGCGATTGATCGTAAAGTCCAATCATCATCAGACGCGAGCCATTCCACTGATACGCTCGGGCGTTATTCGGATCGAGTTCCACGGCACGCTTGAATTCACGTTCCGCAGCCGCGAAGTCATAATCCAGCGTCAGTTGATACCCGAGCGACGAGTGCGCGTCGGACAACTGATCATCGAGCGCGAGTGCCCGCATAACGTATTCCTTTGCTTTGGGCCGGTCTCGTTGGCTATTGAACTCGGCAAGGCCAACATACCCTAGCGCAAAGTTCGGGTCTCTTTCGATTGCCTGCTTGAAATAACCTTCTGCCCGGTCGAACAACTTCCCGACGCGTTTGTTCAAATAAAATCGTCCCTGCAAATACAATCGATAGGCTTCAGGGTCGTTGGTGAAGTTCTTTGCCAGCTTCTGCTGGTCAGCGCCTGAGAGTTTGGTCTTCAGTTTAGCCGATACATCGCGGGCGATCTCGTTTTGGAGCGATACGAGATCAGACGATTTGCGATCGTATTGATCCGTCCAAATCACGTTCTCGGTTTGCGCATCAATGAGTTCGAGGTTAAGAATTAATTGGTCCCCGCGTTGTACAACACGCCCATTCAAGAGCGCTTGGACGCCTAACTCTTTGCCGATGGTTTTCGCATCCGTGTCTTTGCCTTTGTAGCGGAAAACTGAAGATCGCGCTTTCACATTGAGGTTCGGCAATTGCGACAGACTCCTGATCAGCGTTTCGGTCATCCCGTCAGAGAGATACTCGATATCCGAGTTGCCACTCTCGTTGACGAACGGCATCACCGCGATGGATTCAACCGCTGGTGTTTTCCTGCGGCTGAGATAAAGGTAAGTGGAACCAGCAAGGACAATAGCGATTAGGAATAAACCGGCAATTACTAAAAGAGGGTTACCCCGTTTTGATCTGTTCAGTTCGCGGGTTGCGTTAGGAGCTGATTGAGCCGGAAGCACAGTTGTCGGCGCAGTGCCGCGGCTGATATCGGCGTCTGTCGTGTGGGGAAGAATACTGGTCTCGATCTCAGTTGCTGCGGACCTGGAATCCAGTTGCGCGGTTCCTGCTTCGCTACCGAGCGGCGACGAATCACTAACCAGCGCCGTGCCGTCCGTGCGACAGAAGCCGAGCGTGTCGTCTGGCTCAGTGCGATTACATTGGGGGCAACGTTTCATTTAAGAGGTTATCGCAGACTACAGAGATTCAAGTGTTACGGAATTACGCTCTGTTCGCTCGACAAACGTGCTGAATTCCTTCGACTCTACCTGCCGCAGACCGAATCTCCGGTATCTGCATAATTTGCGAAGAGTTTAGACTGTTATCCCTACGCGCCGCTCCAGCTCTTCCCAGCGCGGGTCGCTGTGCAATGTTTCCATCAGGGGTTCAAGTTTTAAGAACACAAGAAAGACGCTGTGATCTTGAAAGGCCTTTTCCAGCCAGACGAAGGCTTTGTCTTTATCATCCAAACCGGCATAGACGACGACCAGATCACGAGCGTCCGCGAACTTCTCCGCATATCGTTTTTCCAGTTCTTTGATCACTGCCTCAGCCTCACTGCGGTGGCCGAGCCTGGCATGAACGTGTCCTAACAAAGCCAATGAGGCATTCGATCTGCCGGCTAATTCAGTGCTCTTTTGTGCTTCCGCCAGAGCTTCAGCATAGTGACCTTGCTTGGCCATTACGATACCGAGCGTTTGGTGCGCACCCCAGAAATTTGGATCAAGGTCGAACATGCGCCGGCATTCCCTGGCAGCCGAATTCAGATCGCCGCGTTCGATATATTGCTCGGCTATGTTGTTGATGATCACGAGCGACAACGGATCGAGTTCTTCAGCGCGCTTGATCTCACGCCAGGCTTCATCATTTCGTCCGATGCCTCGGAGATAACGTGAATACCAGTGATGGGCCGTGGGGTAATTCGGATTAAGCTCAATTGCCCGAAGAAACTCCTTCTCCGCCGCCGCCTTGTCCCTATCCAGCAACCAGCTGACGAATGCAAGCGTGGCGTGTGGTTCGGCGAGCGTCGGATCGAGCTCGATGGCCTTCGCGGCATAAGTTTTTGCGAACGGCATGAGTTCGCGAGGGCGCTCTCCGACGTAGTAGTAAGACACCGCGTAACAATCGGCCAAACCAGCATACGCGAGAGCAAATGTAGGATCCTTTTCAGTAGCCGCTCTTAGAAGCTCAGTAGCTTTCCGTAGATTTCCTGATGACCGCTTGTTCCAGAAATAACGGCCTTGAAGATAGAGCTGGTACGCCTCGTTGTTGCTCGTATATTGCTTGGTAATTCCTGTGGAATCGTTGCCGGACAGTTTGACCTGGAGTTTATCGGCGATGGCCGCTGCAATCTCTCGTTGGGTCGTCAGAAGATCAGACGTCTTGCGCTCAAATTGTTCACCCCACAAAGTCTTCTTGTTTCTGACATCGATCAGATCGACGCTGATAGTCAGGTTATCGCCGCGCTGAATCAGCCGGCCAGACATGACGGCGTCGACGCCCAGCTCATTCCCGACTTTTTCCGCATCGATCGTTTGTCCTTTGTAGCGAAAGACCGAGCTGCGCGGACTGACCTTGAGATTAGAGAGTTGAGAAAGCCGATAAATGACCGACTCAGCCAGACCATCCGATAGGTATTCGGAATCGGCGCTTCCACTTTTATTCTCAAATGGCAAGACTGCAACCGATTCGATCGCCTTGTCTCTTCTTGAGGCGAAAAGTTTGCCGCCAACGAAGTAACCACCGATGGCGATGGCTACGACTACAACTGACACGGCCGCGACTATTAGAGCTTTTCCTGGTTTACGCTTGTTTAGTTCGCGTGTGTTGCCGGTAGAGCTGCGCGGCAGTGCAGTGGTCGGGCCAGTTGAGCGGCTAACCTGCCCGTCAGTGCGGTGAGGAAGAATGCTCGTATTGATTTCCGTTCCAACTGAGCCGGAACCTAGTTGAGCAGTTCCTGCCTCGCTCGAAACGGGAGACGAATCGATAATGAGAGCAGTGCCGTCCTCGCGACAAAACTTCAGCGTCTCGTCAGTCTCGACATGATTGCATTGGGGGCAGCGTTTCATAATGGGAGCGAGAATTCTCTATACCGGCAGATTCATTCGTTTCAGCAGATCCTTAAATCGCGGGTCGTTGCGGATAGGATCAAAGCGAATGTCCCATCGGATCTCCGGTAATTTTCCGTTGCGGACTTGAAAGTCTTTCTCCAACCAATCAAATGCCTTGTCCTTTTCGCCCAGTCCCGCATAGACGGCGGCAACATCCTGCCCGATCGCTTCCTTCTGTGCGTATTTATCTTCCAGCTCTTTGATCATGGCGAGCGCCTCGGTTCGCTTTCCCGTAGCGGCATAGATATAACCCATCATGCCAAGCGTAACCCCGGCTCTTTTAGATAATTCCGCCGCCTTTTCTACTGCGGCTATCGCTTCCGCCCTCCGGCCTTTTGCTGCATATGATATTCCCAGATCTTCATAAGCTCCGACGTAATTCGGATCGAGTTCGATGAGCTTTAGACAGGTTTCAATGCTCGCATCGTGGTTATTCTGCAACTGATAAAGTTCCGCAAGATTGACGCTGATAACACTCGACAGCGGGTCAAGCTCGTGCCCCCGTTTTATCGCCGTCGCCGCCTCGTCATTTCGCCCCAGATCTTTGAGGAAAAGCGAATACCAATGATACGTCGTCGGATAATTCGGATTGAGCTCAATCGCCCGCTTGAACTCCTTTTCTGCCTCTGTCCATTGCCACAATTGTCTAGCGACCGTCCCCAAGGTCGCGTGAGCTTCGGCTATTTGACCGTCAAGGCTCAAGGCTCGTTCGGCATATGCTTTCGCTTGCGGGGCCGTCTCGCTTGTTGGGGTTCCGGCATAATCGTTCAAGACCGCGTAGCAATCCGCAAGACCAACAAAAGCCAAGGCGTAATTCGGGTCTCTTTCCGTCGCCGACTTGAATTGCTCAATCGCTTTTTTAAGATTTGCGGCTGTGCGTCTGTTCCAATAGTAACGGCCTTTCAAATAGGCTTGATAGGCTTCCGCGTCGGAAGTTGCGGTCCTGGTT
>JBOGOP010000118.1:0-15462 GCA_050747225.1 Pyrinomonadaceae bacterium | reverse complement strand
CAGCCAGAGCGCGACGGTCACCGCCAGTGCCAGCAACTTCAAGCCCCAGTCTTCCAGGAACAGCTTGCGCATCAACCGCTCCGGCGGCGTCGGTATCCGTGGGACGGGAGTTGTCTCTGTATCTTCGGTGTCTTGGTAGGGCATTAGAGAATTTCAAATTTCGAATTTCCAGAGTCACAAGTTCAAATCGAAGCGATCTCTTCAGGGTCAGCGTCAGGTTCGCCGGGCTTCTCCTGGTGCTTGAGCTTCTCACGTTTGGGTGACACCTCAAGCGCTTCAGAGATTGCCGCTCTGAGCTTGGGTGCGTCCAATCCCCGCTTGATCTCTCCATGCTGAACAATAGAAATCAAACCGGATTCCTCGGAAACTACTACTGCAACTGCGTCAGTGTCTTCGGTAACGCCGAGCGCGGCGCGATGGCGCGTGCCCAGATCACGCGAAAGGCGTGGATTCAAAGTTAGAGGCAAAAAACAGGAAGCGGCGGCAACGCGATGCCGTCGAACCACAACAGCGCCATCGTGCAGCGGCGACTCCGGATTGAAAATGCTGACTAGCAGGTCGTAGCTGAGTTCGGCGTCCAGCTTCACTCCGCCATCGATGATGTTTTTGAGACCGATGTTGCGCTCAATTACGATCAGCGCGCCTGTCTTGGTTGAGGCCAGTGAAGTAGCGGCGAGAATCACTTCGTCGTACACGCCCTCGCCGAATTGGCCGTGCTGCCCGCGCGTAAACGGCATGCGGAAACGATTGCCGAAAGTGATCAGCGCCTGGCGAATCTCATTTTGAAAGAGAACAATGATGGCTACGCCGATGTAGAGCAACGCTCCGCGCAGAATAAATGCAAGGGTTGCCAGGTCTTGTCTAACGGCGAGCCAGTAGAGGAGGGCAAACGCTCCGATCGCGGCGGCCATGGGAGCTGCGCGAGTTCCCCGAACGAGTTTCAAAACTGCATACACAAGCAAGAAGACAAGAATGACATCCGCGATATTGCGCGGCTCACTAAGCCTTCCCAGGTACTCCGTGTATGGCAGTATTAACAACATTTCTGAAACTCTGGATTTGTGATTTGCGATTCAAAGGCTGCAATTTAGTTTCACCAAGCCGTGATCGAAATCCTCAATACCTGTTCACCCAACGTGTTCTGGCACGCAGTCCTGCTCGGAACTCTCACACTGCCGCGCAGTTTCCAGAAAAATCATTTCAACTTTTGGTTCTGCCCGCTTAATCAATTCCTCTACCTCTTCCACCGTCTTCACGATTTCACCGGTTACCAGATCGTCACGCACATTTATGTGGGCGTTTATCAGAATCTGTTTCGGCGCCAGGTGCATCGTCAGGAGTTCAACCACCTTGACCACGTTCGGGTGAGACTCAATCGCTTCCACTATGGCGCGGACAGTTTTTGGATTGGCAGCCTCCCCTAATAACAAGCCGCGTGACGTTCGCGCCAATACAAAAGCAACCACTGCCAGCACCAGTCCTATGACGATCGACGCAAGTCCATCCCAATATGCTCCATCGCCCGGCCCACTGTGGTGCTCGGTTAGATAAAGGCCCGCTGCGGCGATAATGATGCCTAGCAGCGCCGCGGAATCTTCAAAGATCACTGTCTTCGCAGTTGGGTCTTTCGACTCCCGAATGTATGCAAAGAACGTCAGGCCCTCGTGATGCGCCTCTTTCACTTCCTGGTAGATCGCCAGCGCGATTGAACCAGTTTCGAGTAAGAACGAGATGACGAGTACCCAGTAAGCCCACTTCAGATTTTCCGGGGCGTGTGGGTGACTTAGTTTTACGATGCCTTCGTAAATCGCATAGGTCGCCCCGACTCCAAAAATGAATATGGCTGCAATGAAAGACCAAAAGAAGCGCTCTTTTCCATAGCCGAAGGGATGTTTCTCGGAGGCCGGCCGCTTATAAAACCGCAAACCGAGCAAGAGAAATACCTGATTCGTGGTGTCGGCAATCGAGTGTAGCGCTTCGGCCATCATGCCCGAAGAACCCGTCATCACAGCCGCCACCAGCTTCAGAATCGCGATTACTGCGTTGGCAAAGAGCGCACCCAGTACTGCCAGCATCAACGAGTTCCTTAGGTTATGAAATGGAAAGCTCCGCTTGGATTATCGCGAAAAAACGAGCCTGTGGCAATGATGCCTGGTGGTTACCGAGGTTTAGTCTTTGAGCGTTTCTTAATCCTTCCGCTTTGCAGAAAACCAACCAACTCTCCACGACCGTTTACTACGGCGATCGCTCCGACACCATTTTCTTTCATCACTGCCTGCGCGGAATCGAGGGTCGTCAAGGGTTCGACAAAAAAACTCGGGATCACCGGACGCATGACGGCTTGCACTGACGTAGTTGCCCAACGTTCTCTTGGCAGTGATTTCAGATCTTCGAGCGACAAAATTCCGTGGAGCCGTCCGCTCACCGCAACCGGAAAAGTGGTTTGGCGATGGAGCGGAAGGATCTCATCCACAAATTTTGTGACGATCAGTCCCGGCTCAATCGCAACTGGCGGCGACATGGCGTCCGACACGGTCACAAGCCTGGCGTGATGAGCGCTCTTCACTACCTTAATGGCAGTATCAAGCAGGAAGAGTCCGACCAGGATCGACCAAACGCTCATGAAGTAAGGCTGGGCCGCTCGCCAATTTGGGGAAATCAGAATATAGACTCCGAAGAGGACCAGCATGCCACCGATCAGGATTCCGCAGATACCGGCTTTGCGCGTGGCGTCCTTGATGTCTCCGGTTCGGCGCCATATCAGGGCGCGCAACACGCGCCCGCCATCCAGCGGATAACCCGGAAAGAGATTGAAGAGCGCCAGCAGCAGATTGCCCGCGGAGATTAAGAAAAAGACGACAACTGTTGACTCGTAGTTCCCCATCGCCGCGATCTTCGTAGCCGCAAAGGCGAGTATGGCAAACAGGAAGCTCGAGGCTGGACCAGCCAGTGCAATACGGAATTCAGCGCGTGGATTCTGAGGGTCGGTCTTAAGACGAGCAAGACCTCCAAAAGGGTGAAGTACGATCTCTTCGATTTCAATTCCTTCCGCTTTGGCCATCAGGGCATGGGCGAGTTCATGTCCAAAGACCGAAAGGAAAAGTCCAACGGTGGTAATTAGCCCGAGGAGCCAGGCTGTTACGGGAGCGTGAGGAGGCACGAGCACGTTGACGACCTGGATAGCGTGGTATTGCAGGTTGCTTGCGATCAGCCAAACGCTGAGGATTACAACCGCAAACCAGCGATAGTCTATGCGTACCGGAATGCCATAGACGCGCGCGATTGTCAGTTGCCGTTTGACTAGTTGAAGCAGATTCATATTCCCCTCCCCACTCGTGGGGAGGGGCGTGGGGGTGGGGTGCGTCGTCCCACCACCTCTCCCTAACCCCTCTCTGCTTGCGGAGAGGGAATAAGTCAATCTAGAAAGCGCCGCTGGCTTTCTGCCAATCGACTTCCCACAAGACGACAGGTTGCTCGCGGTTCTTGACGGTGATTGGGTCGCGCGGACTCAGTTTGTAGCGACTACGCGCGGCCTTTGCGGTCGCGTCGCTGATGAGAATTTGACCACCCTTGGCATTTGATTCGAGCCGGGAGGCAGTGTTTACGGCATCTCCGATTGCGGTGTACTCAGAACGTCGCTCGGAGCCGATATATCCAACGATGACATCACCGGTGTGCAGTCCGATACCAACGCCAACTTCTGACAACCCCTCCTGACGCAGCTCCTGGTTGATGCCGAGCAGGCGGCGTTGCATTGCCACGGCAGCGTTCAAGGCGTTCGACGCGTCTTCCGGAGTCGTAGTGGGCGCGCCGAAGAGGGCCATCAATCCGTCGCCGAGATATTTATCAAGCGTTCCGCCGTGGGCAAAAATGATGTCAGTCATCGCGGAGAAATAACGATTGAGCAAACTGACGATTTTTTCCGGAGCTGCATGCTCCGAGATCCTGGTGAACCCGCGAATGTCTGCAAACAGTATGGTGATTGTTTGGCCCACGCCGCCGAGCTTGAACGACTCCGGATTTTCGAGCATCTGTTTCACTACATACTCGGGCAGGAACCGGCTGTAATTTGCGCGAGCCACTTCTTCACGCGCCAATCGTTCGTGCGCTCTGGCGTTCTCAACCGCGATTGCCGTTTGCGCGGCCACGGCGCTGATTAACTCCAGGTCATCCGGCTTGAAAGCTGCAAAAGGATCGAGCCGATCAGCATAAATTGCGCCATGCACTCTCGACTCACCCACCAGCGGCGCGCAGATCGTTGAACGAACTCCCTGTGACACAATCGAGTCTACTCCGGCAAATTCTTCGTCAGAGGCCGCGTCCTGTGAAAGCAACGCCACGCGGTCCCTCATCACTTTTCGCGTGATGGTCCGTCCGATCGACAGTTTGCGAGCGTGGTTGTTAAGGCTTTCGTCGCGGGCGCGCATCGCGATGGGATTCAACACCACGTCTTCCGGGTTCTCTTTTCCGGTACCTTCGGCCAATAGCGCCACCACCCGATCAGCCGGTGTAGAACGGAAAATAACGTCGGTGGCTTTGGCAAATATGGCCTCAAGATCGAAGACTGATCCCAGCGTTTTACTCATCTCGTAAAGCGCGGAGAGTATGTTTGCCTTTCGTTGGAGCGCCTCGAGTACTTTGTCTCTGGACTGGCTCGTCGCGGCTATTGGCAGGTTTTCGGCCGACTTATGGAGGACAGTCTCCATCACGTCATTGGCAGAGACGACTAGTTGCGTATGGCCCAGAGGTTTGTCGTCGTAGCGCACGTCGGTCGTGCGTTCTTCCGCGCGCTGCTCAAACCGCAGCGTGCTGGCGCCGATGGTTATGCGGTCGCCATTCTTCAACTGGTGTTCATAATGCGGGCCGCCGTTGACAAACACCTTGTTGGCGCTGCGACGCAGTTCGTCATTAATCATGGCGCCGTCTACCAAAGTGAACGAGCCATCGTCGCCAGATTTGACATGCGCGTGATAACGCGAAGCCCGCGGGTCATCCAGAACTACAGTGTTGTCCGGTGCGCGGCCGATGGTGCACACGCTCTGAGGGGAAAAACTGTATTCCCATTGGCGGCCGCTGGCGTCGGTGACTTTCAGGAGTGCCATGACAAACGAATCGGATTGTAAATCAGCTGGAGGTTATCCTCGCAATAGATGCTTAAACCCGCTCAGGAATGTTAGTCGAACCATTCGACATCGATCCTAACATGGTTTACCTGTGACAACTAAACACCTTTTGCCTGACCACGAAATACATTCTTGATGGAGACAACCGGAGTACGATTGAGTATCATCGGGACCTCTCGTTCACGGCATCTGCTGGACTATTCTCATGAGTGGCCTCCTTTGCTACGTCTTCGTCATAGCCCTGTCAGAATGTCATTGACTATCAGTTGCCATTCAAAATTTCACTGCTCAAGAACTAGCGAGTGCGCGACTAAATCGGCAACCTGCGGCGGCACACTCAGGGCTAAGCGCCCAGGTAAAAAGTCAAGGTCAAAAAACTCAAATTGTTTGTTCCGGTTTTCACTTGCGAAAGTTGTGATCTGAATCGCTTGACGCTTAGCGAGACCAGTTGCTAGACTCAAAACACTTACCAAGATAGGGCCCCGGCGCATTACTGCGTCGCTCGGATTTCCCCCAGACCCGCGCGTGCGGCGCAGTCTGATTTTCAAACTCAATGGAGGTGCTGCGGTGGGCTTCAAAGTCGGCCAGAAGGTTGTTTATCCTAATCACGGTATCGGGACCATCGAGCAGATTGAACAGAAGCAAATAGGCGCCGCCGTGCTCCCTTTCTATACGCTTCGGCTCGCTGCTAATAACTCACTCGTATTAGTTCCTGTCTCAAATGCAATGGAAGTCGGTCTGAGGTCGCCAATCTCCTCAGGTGAATGCGAGATGCTGTTCAAAGTCTTGGCTGATGATTTCTCATTCCCAGCTAACGATTGGAAGGACCGCTTTAAGGACTTTTCCGAAAAGATGCGGACCGGCGATGTCTTTGAGGCGGCGGGAGTGCTCAAGCATTTGACGTATCTCGGTAACCTGAAGCCGCTTTCATTTCGTGAACAACGAATGCTCGAGCGGGCTCGCTACCTGGTGATTTCGGAATTGGCCGCGGTCTGTCGCCAGCCGGAATGCAACATCGAACCGCGCGTGGAAGAAGCGCTCACTCGGGCCTGCATGAAGCATGATCGCCGGCCAGCGCGCGCACGTGCTGCCGGAGCTGCCGCGGGTCATTGATCAGCTGGGACCACACCCTGCGACTCAGCTCAACTGGAGACCCGGTCGCATTTGCCGGAACGACCTATTTCAACCAGCCTGAAACCACGGAACTACTTGATTTGGCCCTCCTGAGGGCGTGTCGAAGCGTGTGTTCCGAGCGTCACGACCCGCGTGCTATAATCCCGCCTGAATCAGTTTCCGCCTTTACCAATGGACGAACCCGGCAGTAATCTCACCCAAAGTTTCCCGCAGAGGGCTTTACCCGCCACGCTGCTTGTATGATTGCACTCCTAAAACTAGTAGGGATCCCATTCCTGGTTGGGGCTAACGCGTTCTTCGTGGCGACAGAATTTGCGCTCGTGTCCGTTCGTCGAGCCCGACTGGAAGCGCGCGCGGCGGCCGGCAGCAAAAATGCAAAAGCCGCGCTTCGGTTGCTTGATAACCCAACCATCTTCATCTCGGCGGTGCAGTTTGGTATCACCCTCGCTTCGCTCGCACTGGGCTGGATTGGCGAGCCGACCCTTGCCTCGCTGCTTGAGCCAATCGCGTCAGGCATCGCCTCGACAGGGCGGGCTGGATACGTCGCTCACGGCATGGCGATCGTTATCGCTTTTTCGGCAATCACGTTTTTGCACATCGTGTTGGGCGAGTTGATGCCGAAGATGATTGCGCTTGAACGAGCCGAACCAGTCGCGCTTTTCTGCTCACGACCGTTGGAGCTGTTTGCGAAGGCCTTCAGCGCGCCGCTCTGGATCTTCAACTCGGTAGGCGCTGGTCTCGGGCGTTTGATAGGTTTGAAGTCAACCTTGGATCACGCCGCCGTTTACACCGAAACGGAGTTGCGTCAGTTGATAGACGTGGCTCGTGACAGTGGCTACTTGCGCGCTGAAGAGAGGCGCTTGATTCATCGAGTGTTCGAATTCTCCGATACTCTGGTGCGCGAGGCGATGGTGCCCCGAACCGAAATGGCGGCGATCAACAGCGACGCTTCGCTGGAACAGATTACCAGGGCTTTTCAGCAACACAGTTTTTCGCGTTTGGCAGTCTACAAAGAGTCGCTTGATAACGTGATGGGCTTCCTCCATAGCAAAGACGTAATGCCGTTCCTTCTGTGTCCCGAGAAATTTCGGCTTGAGGAAGCGCTGCAGCCGCCACTCTACGTGGTTGACACAGCACGTCTGGAAGACGTCTTGCGCCAAATGCAAAAGGCGAAGTCGCATTTCGGGTTTGTGGTTGATGAACATGGCGGACTCGAAGGCATCATCACGCTCGAAGATTTGTTGGAGGAAATTGTCGGCGACATTTCCGACGAGCATGATGAAGAGGTCAACGAACAAATAGTGGCAACCGGCGAGAATCGCTACGTCCTGGCCGGAGGTCTGGCAGTCCGGGATCTAAACCGTCGGCTCAAGCTTTCGTTGCCGGAGTCTGAGAGTTACACCACAATTGCCGGGTTTCTAATGACTGAAGCGGGGCACATGCTGAAACCGGGCGACAAAGTAAACTACAATGGGTTTCTCTTTGAGGTTGACCGCGTCGAGCGACGTCGCCTTATTACTGTGCGCCTGGAGTTGCCCGCCGTCGATCAGCAGACCTCAACCGCTGAGCCTGCGAGTCAAGGCGCTCGCGCCGCCGGGTGATTCTTTGTCTCTGCCATCACTTCGATTCCAACAGTGACGATGATAGAGTTGCCCCTTTGAAGCGGGGTTGAAGTTATTAGTGCCTTGTTGCAAAGTTCTCGGTTAACTGGAGCCAAACGAGATGAGCTGGATTGAAGCCGTAGTCGCACGCGAGATTCTGGATTCACGTGGCAATCCCACGGTCGAAGCTGAAGTAACTTTGGTAGGCGGTGAGGTTGGCAGGGCGGCAGTGCCGTCGGGCGCATCTACCGGCGAACATGAAGCCGTCGAATTGCGCGATGGCGACCAGAAGCGTTATGGCGGCAAAGGGGTGCTCAAAGCCGTCCGCAATGTGAACGAGATTATCGCTCCGGAAATGGACGGCATGGATGCGCTTGATCAGGCTGAGATTGATAGCGCCTTGATCGCTCTTGATGGCACGCCCACGAAGTCGAAGCTTGGCGCGAACGCGCTGCTGGCCGTTTCCATGGCAACTGCGCGCGCAGCGGCCGCTTACCTGGAAGTCCCGCTCTACAAGTATCTGGGTGGTCCCAACGCGCGCACGCTGCCGGTGCCGATGATGAACATCATTAACGGTGGCGCACACGCCGATAACAATGTCGACTTTCAGGAATTCATGATCGTGCCGGTTGGCGCTGAAAGTTTTAGCGAGAGTCTACGCATCGGCACAGAGATCTTCCACACGCTAAAAGCCGTACTCAAAAGGAAGGGATACGCCACCAGCGTCGGTGACGAAGGAGGCTTTGCCCCCAATCTGCGCTCGAATGAAGAAGCGATCGAGACCATCCTCGAGGCAATTGTTCAAGCCGGCTACACATCTGGAAAGGATTGTCTGTTGGCGCTTGATCCCGCCGCGAGCGAGTTTTATGACGGCAAATTCTACGTTTTCAAAAAGAGTGACAAACGGGAATTGTCGAGCGACCAAATGGTGGAGTTTTGGAAAGTGTGGTCGGACACCTATCCAATAATTTCGATTGAAGATGGGATGGCAGAAAACGACTGGACTGGCTGGAAGACTTTGACTGACGAGCTGGGCCGGCGCGTGCAACTTGTGGGCGATGATCTGTTCGTGACTAACACCGAATTCCTGCACAAGGGAATTGAACTTGGAGTCGCAAACTCCATCCTGATCAAAGTAAATCAGATTGGAACTCTGACTGAGACTTTGGATTGCATCGAACTGGCGAAAACAAGTGGACGCACCGCCGTGATCTCTCATCGTTCGGGTGAGACAGAAGACCCGTTTATTGCCGACCTGGCGGTTGCTACCAACGCAGGACAAATCAAGACCGGTTCACTTTCTCGAACCGATCGGATTGCCAAGTACAACCAACTTCTTCGTATCGAGGAAGATTTGCGGGAGGCGGCACGTTATCCTGGCCGCTCTGCCTTTAAGGTGAAGATTAATGAATCTGTCAGACATCAGGCATCTGTTTGATTACACCGAATGGGCCAACGATCTTGCGCGTAACGCCGCCGCGGGGCTAGCCGATGACGATCTCCGCCGTGATTTTAAGATCAGTCACGGCTCGATCTTCGGAACGTTGTTACATATGGCCGGTGCGGAATGGATCTGGCTGGAACGTTGGCATGGGACATCTCCCGGAAAGGAAGGCTGGTCCCGTTGGACGGCAGACTCATGCGCCGACCTTGCAACTCTGGAGCAGCGCTGGCGGGATGTAACTGATCGCCGCGCGGATCTCATTGGCAAACTCGACGAGGAGCGTATGAGTGCTCAGCTGTCGTTCACGCTTCTCAACGGCGACTCGAGTTCTATGCCGCTCGTGGATCAAATGCAACACGTCGTGAATCATGCGACACTGCACCGCGGCCAGGTGGTAGGCATGATCCGCCAGCTTGGCATCGCGCCGCCAGCCACCGATTTGTTGTTCTACTTGCGAGGCCAGATGGCTGCACAAAAGTAGTAAGGCCTAACTTCATTTCGACGTCTATGGTTGAATCCTGGGAGCGTGGCGATTATTTGATCAGCACTGATCGCTCGCGTCTTGACGTCGAGTTGATTCACGAATTTATTTCAAAAACGTCTTACTGGGGCCAGGGTCGCAGCCTCGAAGTAGTGCAGCGCTCGCTCGACAATTCCCTAAACTTCGGACTCTACAAAAACACCGAGCAGCTTGGCTTCGCGCGCGTGGTGACGGACTATGCGACGTTCGCCTGGATTGCTGACGTTTTTGTGCTGCCCGAACATCGCGGTCAAGGCCTCTCGAAGTGGTTGATGGAAGTGATGCTATCGCACCCGCGATTACAGGGATTCCGACGCTGGGTGCTGGCAACCAAAGATGCGCACTCGTTGTACGAGCGTTATGGGTTCATCCCACTGCATCGGCCCGAGCGCTGGATGGAGCGGCCGGATCCGAATATGCAGGAGAGTCCCGACTACTGGAAAAATGACCTTTCGAGGTAACAAGTATCAGAGGCTACTAAGTTGAACCAAAAACGCAGGCCGCTGGCATTGATCATTATTGACGGTTGGGGATACTCGCCAAGCCGCGAAGGAAACGCTATCGCGCTGGCTGCAACGCCGTACTACGACGAACTCTGCGCGAATTACCCCCAGACATTGCTGGAAGCTTCGGGCACGCGCGTGGGTTTGCCGGGCGGGGTGATGGGCAATTCTGAGGTTGGCCATTTGAATATCGGAGCCGGACGGGTCATCCGTATGGATGTCTCGCGAGTTGATCAAGACATCTCCACCGGAGAGTTTTTGCGTAATGAAGTGTTGCTGACAGCGATCAACGGCGCTAAGTCACGAGGAGCGGCACTTCACCTGATGGGACTCGTTTCTGATGGACAAGTCCATTCTTCCCAGGAACACCTTTACGCTCTGCTTCGATTAGCCAAACAGTGCGGACTCGAGCGTGTGTTTGTCCATTGCTTTCTCGACGGCCGCGATACACCGCCGTCATCCGCCGCTCAATATGTTGCTGCCTTACAGAAAAAGATCGAGGAGATCGGTTGCGGCCAAATCGCCTCGATCATCGGGCGCTACTACGCAATGGACCGGGACAAGCGCTGGGAAAGAACTGAGCGCGCCTACGATTTGCTGGTGAGGGGCAAGGCTGAACGAACTACCGATCCGGTCGCGGCGATCCGGAGTTTCTACGAACGAGGAATCACTGACGAGTTTATTGAGCCAACGGTCGTTGTCGGGGCTAATGGTGAACCAGTGGCAACCATCCAGGATGGCGACGCCGTTATCTTTTTCAACTTCCGGCCTGACCGCGCGCGTCAACTTACCAGATCTCTGGCGATTTCCGGCTTTTCGGAGTTTGACGTGTCTGGCCGTCCTCAAATTCAATTTGTCTGCTTCACTGTCTATGACCGTTCGTTTCCGCTGCCTGTAGCTTTTCCTCCGCATGATCACAAAAACGTGCTCGCGGAGGTTTGGGAAAAGATCTGCGTGCGCAATTATCGTTTGGCAGAGACGGAGAAGTATGCGCATGTTACTTATTTTTTTAATGGCGGCGTGGAAAAAGAGCATGGCTGCGAGCGACGTCTGCTTGTTCCCTCGCCGCCGATCGCCACTTACGATCTGCAGCCTGAGATGTCGGCGTTCAAAGTTACCGACAACGTTTTGCGAGGGATAGATGAGCAGGAGACTGACGTTTTTATCATCAACTTCGCGAACCCGGATATGGTTGGGCATACCGGCAAGCTCGATAAGACGATTGAAGCATGCCAGTATGTTGACACTTGTCTCGGATGGATCACCAAAAGCATCCGACAAGCGCGGGGGGTTACCTTAATCACGGCGGATCATGGGAACGCGGAACAGATGATCGATCCTGAGTCAGGCGGTCCGCATACGGCGCACACTCTCAACCCGGTCCCGTTCCACTTGATTGATGAAGCGTCTCGTGGCTTGGAATTACGCGGGGGTGGCGCGTTGGAAGACGTTGCTCCGACTATGCTCGGCTTACTTGGTAATGAGAAGCCGGAAGAGATGACCGGCCGTGATCTGCGGTACCTGGATTAAGCAGATCAAGGTCCTTGAGGTTTTGATTTTCAGAAGATTTGGCAGTGTTTGATCCTCGCAACATCCTGGTAATTGATTTTGGCCAACTTGGCGATGTAGTGCTGAGTTTGCCTGCCTTGGGCGCCATCCGAAAGAGATTTCCGCGGGCGCGCATCACGGTGGCAGTAGGAAAGCCGGGCGCGGAAGTGATCGCTCTTTCCGGTTTTGCGGATGACACGTTAGTTGTGGATCGCGTGGCCTTGCGCGATGGCTTCAAACCGCTTTCCGTCTTTCGAGTTTTCAAACTCGTAAAAGAAGTCAGGGCGAAGAAGTTTGATTTTGTCATCGACCTTCACAGTCTTTCTGAAACAAATCTGCTGGGATTTCTTTCCGGGGCTTCAAAGCGTCTGTATTCGAGGCGGCCGGGACGCTCGCTGGATTATCTGGCTAACTTTCAACCCCGCCCGCCAGTCGAAACCGATCATCGCCAACGACATCTCATTGATCGCTATCTTGATGTCCTGCGTCCACTCGACATCGAGAACGCCGAACGTCTGCCAACTCTTAAAACTCGGCCAGTAGATGCCGCGGCACTTGAGCGGATTTTGGTTAAAGCCAAGGCCGATTCAGGCGCTCCGCTGGTGGGACTTTTCCCCGGTGCGGGCCACCCCAGCCGGCGCTGGCCGCTTGAACAATTTGCCAGCCTCGCCGACTTCTTAATAAGAAACGACCAGGTGCGCGTGTTGGTCTTTGTGGGACCTGAGGAGCGTGATTTCATCAAAGAGATTCGCGAGCAGTTTCCGCCGTCCGTTGTTATTCTCGATCAACTCACTATCCCGCAGCTTGCTGCAGCGCAGGCCAGGTTGGCGGCGTTCGTCTCAAATGACACTGGCCCGATGCACCTCGCGTCAGCGGTTGGCACACCAGTGGTGCTTCTGCTTGATAAGCGCGCTCCCGAAAGCTATTTGCCGCAAGGGGATCGTCACCGCGTTATCTATAACAACGTCATTGGGGACATCACGGTTGATGAAGTTTATGAAGCGACCAGAGCGATTCTGGCATCAGGAAGAACCGCGACGTTGTTCGCAAGTTGAGGAGGTCTGTCCTACAACGACGGCAGTTACCTTGTTGGTTTTGGTTCAAAGCGTTTACGGATCATGAATAGCAGCGACACTACAACTCGCAGTCTTACGGTAAAGGTCTTATTAGCCGTTTCCCTGTTCAGCTTGAGTTTGTTGCTACTGCGACCACTGGTCACCAGCAACGGGAAAGACAAAGAACAGCCTAAGCAACCGGTCGTCGAGAAATCAATCGCCGCAGGGCCCACCGATCTAGCCAGACGCATAGATAGTGCAATTGATGAGAGCGAACGGAGTGCGGCGCGCTGGGGAATTTCCGTCATCTCGATGGCTGATGGGGCGACGGTTTACGAGCGAAACGGCGATAAGCTTTTTACTCCGGCCTCAAATATGAAAATCTATACGACCGGCGTTGCCCTGGATCTGCTTGGAGTTGATTATCAGTGGCGAACTTCTGTCTATGCGAACGCACAACCTGATGCCAACGGCCGTGTTAATGGCGATCTCATTCTCTACGGACGAGGAGCACCGGATCTCGTGGCGAGCAGCAAAGACGAGAATCGTGGCTCGTTGGCAAAACTCGCGGACGAACTGTATGCGCGAGGAGTAAGAAGCGTAAGTGGTAACGTTATCGGAGACGAAAGTTATTTCCGCGGTAGTCCTCTGGGAGATGGTTGGCAGTGGACAGATCTTCAATGGTATTTCGGCGCCGAAGCCAGTGCACTCTCGATCAACGGGAACGAGGTTGACATTAATTTTGTTCCCGCCAGTAAGACCGGCGAGTCAATTGTAAGGACCAGCGATACTGAAGGTTATGTGACTGTTCAAAACCGCATGGCGGAATTGGCTGATCGTAATGCGCACCCAACCATCGGTGTGCATCGAGGCCTTTCTGATAACAACATTGAAGTCTGGGGAGAGTATGCGCCGGGCTCGAAAGGATTCGGCGCTCGACTCTCGGTTCACAAGCCAGCGCTTTGGGCTGCTAAATTATTTGCGAGGGCTCTTAAGGCGCGTGGCATACGAGTCGCTGGTCAGACAATGTCCCGTGATTCACGCGAACCTCCAGGTCAGCGCTTTGATCCGTCACGCGCGGCTGAGCTCGCATTTGTGCAGAGCCAGCCGCTGAGTGAGATAGCAAAAAAAACAAACAAAGAGAGCAATAATCTTTTTGCGGAGTTGATTCTCCGTACCCTCGGAAGAGAGCGTGGCGAGATGTCAGCCTGGCCTCAGGCGGCAGGAAGAGAGAGAGGCGATGACGAAGCGGGACTTGGTGTTATTCGTGTGTGGCTGGCGCGAGCCGGGATCTCAACGACTCCCCTGGCTTTGCATGATGGTTCAGGGTTGTCCAGGCTCGACCTCGTGACCCCCGAAACGAGCGCGCGCTTTCTGCTTTCTCTCTCAAAGACAAACGCAGGGCCGGTATTCAGAGAGTCGCTGCCGATTGCCGGACGGGATGGAACGTTGGCCGGAAGGCTCAAAACGGTAATAGCTAGTGTCTCCGCGAAGACCGGATCGCTGACATACGACAACTCGCTTTCAGGGTACCTCAGCACTTCAAAAGGGCAATTTTTGGCCTTTTCAATTATGTGCAACGACCAGACCGAGCGGGTCGACAGTATCCGCCTAATAGATCAGATTGTGACCCTGCTCGCCGCCTATCCAGACCTTCCTGCTGAAAAAAGTCAAAAATCAGAGTAATTTCCGCTCGGTTTGCTAATGTTGGCTCTGGACAAACCAAGTTCAACCGTTTATTATCCCACTTGTCGGTTTTGCGGTAGATCCAACTACCCGCAGTGACAATCCTCCCAAATCGAATTTTCGGCTAGACCCACCGCTTCAAGTCAGGAGTGAAATCAATGGTAAAACGGATAGGAAGTTTCCTTTTAAGTGCCCTCGCGCTGGCGGTTCTCAGTGCTAATGCACCGGCGCAGTCTAACCTTACGGCCAAATCAACTGGCCCTCAGCCGGTTCCGGCTCCTGCGGTGGAAACCGATCGCCTTAGGGATGGATTGGTTGGGCCCGTGCGGCGAGTACGGACTGAAGTTGTCAAACTGTCAAATGAAACCGGAAAAGTTGCCGAAGGCAAACGTGCTGTTCTGGAGGTTGTGTCATACGACCTTAAGGGCAACAAAGTCGAGAATCAATACTTCCCGATATCCGGGGCGACTCTGACAGGTAAAGAGGTTTACAAGTATGACGATAAAGGAAACATCAGCGAGATGACTCTTCTGAACGCCGATGGATCCTTGTTGAGCAAGGAAGTCTATAAATACGAATTTGACTTCGCCGGAAATTGGAACAAGATGACCACCGCGGTTGCGGTGATTGAAGGCGGCAAGATGTCTTTCGAGCCAACTGAAGTCACTTACCGTTCGATCATGTATTACCTGGACGAGAATATGATGAAGATGGCTCAGCCAGCTTCGCAACCAGCCGCAGTGCCGGTTGGACAGCCGAACACCTCCGCCTCAGTGCCAGCCAGCAATGTAGCTAGCGCGAATTTGGAAAACAAGACAGCCGCTGTCGTACCGAAGCCCTCCGCCAAC
>JBOGOP010000117.1:0-15483 GCA_050747225.1 Pyrinomonadaceae bacterium | reverse complement strand
CACCGCGACTGCGCAATCAACCATCGTCTGAAGGAAAGGCCCATCGATCTTGACGAAGGGGGCCGCCGCTATGATCGCGCTTACATCAATCTCGTTCAGGCGGTAATGTCAGATGGTCAACTGCCTGGCGGCACAACTCTGGTAGCGGCACACTCATGCATATTCAATGGACAGCGCTTCGGTCATGTGATTCTTAAGTATCATGACCAACTGGTTTCGGTGCTGGTAACTGCGGTTGGCGCCGCGCAGACTTCTGAGCAAAACGCCCCTGGCGCAAGCAAAGAGGAGTCGATAGCCAGTGCTGGATCGGATGTCTATCGTGTTGCGCATTTCGAGACGGCGCGCCACGCGGTGTTTGTAGTATCGAGTCTTAGCGAGGCCGAGAACATGGCGATTGCCCGGGCCGTTGCCCCTTCAGTGTCAAAACATTTGGAGAGCGCAGAGGTCGCTTGAAAATAGCAGTTCGGGCTTCCGGGCTTGGTCATCGACGTGATGCGGAAGATCGGGTCGCGCCGCATCGGCCCGTTCGGCAACCGCAGGTGAGATGGTGTGATTCATACCGCTTCTTGCCGCACTAGCGCGGAAAAGCTTACGTTCTTTCTCATGGCAAGTGGTTTGCCGATGCGTCGTCTTCAGCTTTCGTGGCAGACTTGATGAAAAGGCGTTCTCGCTCATCGCTAGTCTTGTGGCGGCGCGGTGGCCGTCGCATAATGCCAGTCGAAGTGACATTGTCTACATGGAGCCGCGCGCGTCGCGCCTATCGCGGCTAAACTGATTGAACGCGAGATAATAGGAGGCAACCATCGTGAAGCTGTTCACAGCATTCTTTCAAACAATGGTTCTACTCTCGGTAACCGTGGCTGCTAATTTACAATCGACCATCGCGCCTGAGCGCAGCACACCTGTCGCTGTGGGAGACATGGCTCCCGACTTCAAGCTTGAGGATCAGAACGGGCATAAGATCACTCTTTCTGCTGCGCGCGAAAAGAGTCCGGTCGTGCTGGTGTTTTATCGAGGGTACTGGTGACCGTTTTGCGCTCGGCAGTTGGCCGAACTACGCTCTCTATTGAAGAAGGGTGAGAACGTCAAGCTCTACGCGATCAGCGTAGACCCTCCGGATCTTAGCAAGGACTTTGCTAAGAAGATCGCCTCGGACGGTAAAGGCGAAGTTAACTTTCCGATCCTCTCCGATCCTGATCACAAAACCATTGACATTTACGGTTTGCGCGATCCTGCTTACGAAGGGCAGAAGTTTGACGGTATCCCGCATCCGGCGGTTTATGTGATCAATAAAACTGGAAAGGTGACTTGGGCAAAGGTGGAATCGAATTACCGCGAGCGTCCTGCTAACCAGGAGATTCGAGCCGCTCTCGATGCCTTGAAATAATCACGAGGGGGTTGCGTCGGGGCGCAATCCATTTCATCTTTGGTTTTCGGCGATAAAACTCGGACAGATCCGCGTGGCGAGGCTGAGTACTCGCGCCGGCGCAACCCATTTCATCCGACCTCGATGAGCCGCCTTGGCTGGCGCTGATTCAGCGCACGCATGCTGAAGCCAACACATTATGAGGCCATCGCTGGGGGCTACATTATTCGTCGCCTTCGCAGAATCGAGTACGCACTCAATTAAAACCGAAATCACCTCGGCCATGCCGTCCGTTCAAGGTAGTCTCTCAACTGCGGATGACCGCCGTGGTCTGCCCACCCGGCAGGCGTCGAACCGACTTTCGTGTCTTTGATGTTCACGTTCGCGCCCTGTTTGATGAGGAAGTCGACCATCGCTCGATGGCCGTTGACCGCCGCGTAATGGAGACCAGTACCTGCGTAGTCAAAGCCAGGCGGGATGTCGTCGATCTCCGCGCCTTTCTGTAATAACAACCGCGCGGCATCGATCTGATTGTGCATGCAAGCATAGATGAATGCATTGTTAATAATGTCTTTACGATCGTCGGACCACAGGTCAACCTTCGCGTCTAATTCTTCCTTGATCTGACAATTCAAATTCGACTTTTGCAATTCGCCAAACGGCCAATCGATCTTGCCGGCTTCGGGTTTCAGACTGCCGTCGCTGTTGAAGAAGCATTCGATCAAATCCATGCGACCCAACCCCGACGCGATGCGCAGGTTATGGACGGATGCGCCGCGTTCAAGCAGCAAATCTATGACTCCCTGGTTATTCCAGTACAAGGCCTCCTCCAACGGCGACCAACTACCGGTGCCATCGATGGCTGCCCCACGCTCAAGCAGCAGACCGGTAATCTCGACATTATTAATGCACGCCGAGGCACCGAGAGCGCTATTGATATCGGCGCCGGCGTCAATCAGGACTTTCGCCATTTCGATTTTGTTCGGCGCGTCGACAGCTTCAAGCGCCAAACACTGCAGTAATGTGGGATGACTAGTGGTCGACCGAGCCGTCGCCAAAGAAGGATTCTGTTTCAGTAATGACTTGAGTCCCTCAATATCGCTAGACTTAATCGCGACAATTGCGGGTTGAAACTTCCTGTCCATCAGATCTCCTTTGCTGGCTCGTTACTTTCAGCTCAGATTAAGTGCTGGTTTGATCTTGGAGCTGGGAACGCGCCGTCGGCGATAGTTTCAATACTTCTGCTAGCCCCTTGAGGTGACGCGACAATTCTTGCGAAAGCTCGACGCGCCAACGCCCTGACCGAGCAAGAGCGGCGAAGTGATGTTCGTATGCTGCTTGATCCTGAAAGCGCGAGAACCAGACAATAACGTGCTCGCCCTCTCGCACCGGATTCGCTATTGGTCTTTTGCCTTCTGCCGCTTCTTAATCTCCGCTAGTGCCTGCTCGATCGTACCGCGTGGTTTGTCTTTCAAGTCGGGATATAGAGTCAGCCACTGGTTCAATGCCTCTTCAGACCTGAAGAGATTAATGACCCCTCAACCACCTCCGAGAAAAAGAACTGTAGAAGTCGGTTCGGCGCTAACGAGTTTGCCTTTGTCGAAGACGACGTGAATCCGTGCGGTTCCTTCTGGCGAGGAATCGTCAATCGTGACTTTTTCGTCTGCGTACTTGCTGCTGACCAGCAGCATGAAATCAATGGCTCAATTCGTGTTGAATTGCCGGCCACTGTCCAGAGTCACTTTGTGGAAAACGAAGTCCAACCGTGGGACCCACTTCACGTATAGCGGCAGGACACTATAACCCGCGCCACTCGCGGTTTTGTCTGGCTTAATGATCTCGTATCGCTCAAGCATCGCCAGGCGGCGTGTGACTTGCGCCTCAGTTATCCCCACCGCTTTTGCTATCTCGGCAATGCTGGGCACTGGCTTTCCGTCACGCTGCGCGTTGATTAGCGATCGCGCGATTAACTTTTCATCCGGCGTGAGCACCAGCGTTACCCAACCCCAGCGCCTAATCACTGCGTGGAGTTCCGGGTGTGCCTTGATGTAACTGCCGATGCGGAAGCGAGTCTCATCTGACTGCTCGACTTTGAGAGCAGCCATCGCCATATTCACGGTCGTAACGCTGTCCTGTCCCCAATCGACGACCAGGTAATCGACGACCTTTTGGTCCTGAGCGCTGAGTTGCTTCTGGGGATCGGCAGCGAGTGCGGCATTAACGAACAGCAAGAGCGCGCACGCTCCCCCCGTTAGCAGACGTTTAAGTGTGACGCATCGCATATCTGTTCTCCCTTCGGGTTGATTCACTTCACCTTGAGCAGGGTTTCTATATCGCGTTCGATTTCCGCAACCTTGTTTTCCTCCGGGCCGGTATATTTCTTATAAACTTTCCAGCCCGGTGCAACAAGGTAGGTGGTCGGAAAACCAATCGCCTCGAAATCAGCAACTGTCTGGTCGTTGCCAATAAGAACTGTGTATCGCATTCTATGTCCGGCAATAAACTTCCGAACATCGCTGGCCCAGCCTGACTGCACTGCCAACCCGATGACTCTCACGCCGCGCGAACGGTACTTCGCCTGTAGACGATTGAACGCAGGGATCTCGCTGACACATGGCGCGCACCAGGTGGCCCAGAAATCGAGCACGACAATATTGTTCTTGAGATCTTGAGACCTAACGGTCTGCCCGTTAAGTCGCGGCAGTGAAAACTCCGCCAGCGGTTTTGGTTCTTGACCCGCCGCGCTGATAAACAGCAAGCAAATGATAACCACTACTCGCACTGTAAATGCCTTAGTTAGTTTGCATAAGTGTGCGTAAAGTCTGAATCTCGGTGCAATGATAAATCCTGAATTACTCGCCGCTATTCACCGATTGGAAGCGCCCGCTTAGACCATGTAACTTAGGTCCGAAGCGCTCGTCGGATACGCGTAGATCATCGTTTTCAAATCTTCTGCTTTAAGGCCCGACCGGATAGCAAGGGCGAAGATGTTAATGACCTCGTCGGCATGTTGGCCCAACAGATGTGCGCCGAGAATCCGGCCGCTACCCTCTTCGACGAGCACTTTGAAACCAGAGTGTTTCAGGCCCACTCTCCGAGACGAGTACCACCCGGAAGTCTCTTCGTGATTCACTTTGAATTTCAAGCCCTGCTTTCTTGCCGCTTCTTCCTGCAATCCTACGGAAGCCAGCGGCGGTATCGTGAACACAACTGTGGGAACGCCGGCATAATTCGGCTTGCGATGATTACCAGTCAGCAGATTGCTGGCGACGACGTGTCCTTCCATAGTCGCCACGGGCGTCAGCGGCAGCCCGCTACTTGCTGCGGCATCGCCAGCGGCATAGACCACTGGGTTCGAGACGCTCTGGAGATATTCGTTAACTGAGATTACTTTCTGCTCGCGCTTGATGCTTGCCTTTTCCAGATCCATATCTTCAATGTCGGGGACGCGCCCCGCGCCGTGAACAAGGTCGGCCTCAAATGTTTGCTCGCCATTCCGGTCAGAAGCCTTCACCGCAAAATGATCGCCATTTTGCTCAACGCCCTCTACGGCAGTATTCACGCGAACATCCACACCAAGCTCACGTGTGGCTTGTACTAATCGTTCGACGAGATCCGCATCGAAACCTTCCAATGGCCGAATGCCTTGATGAAGAATCGTCACTTCTGCTCCGGCCCGCGCGGCAACGTGCGCAAACTCAAATGAGATGTAGCCGCCACCAACGAAAATGATTCGTTGTGGTAATTGCTCCAGTTCGAGAAATTGATCGCTCGTCGTGAGATGCACCTCACCTGAGATGTTTAGCGTTGCTGGCTTGGCTCCGGCGGCGATGAGCACAAAGCGCCCGGTTAACTTGTCATCACCTACTTGAAGGCTCGTTTGATCGAGAAACCGAGTACGACTATGGAATGCCGTGATGCCGGCCCTGGCATATTCTTTCTCTCTGTTTTGCGGGACCGGATCGGTGAAGGTTTTCTTGAAGCGCATGAGCGACGGCCAGTCTATCTTGGCTTCTTTCGCCGAGACTCCATTGGCGCTCATTCGGCGATTCCAGTCAATTAATTCTGCTGCACCGACGAGCACTTTTTTGGGATCGCAGCCGCGCAGCGCACAAGTACCTCCGAATGGTCGCGAGTCAATGATCGCGACTTCCCAGCCTGCCTTCCGGCATTTGTACGCTGCCGTCGCACCCGCCGCGCCGGTTCCGATCACAATGAGATCAAATTTCTTCTCCATCTCGACAATCTTTTCTGAATTAAGTCGTTGGGTTCGATCAAAACAACTTTGCCGCAGCTCGCCCTCTGGTTAAGGAGATTTCTCTCGTTCGGTCATGAGTCGCTTCATTGTTCGATTAACTTCTCCAAGGCAGCATACGCCCGCCGGATTGCGCACTTCGCAGGCGCACATGCCTTCCTTGATCAATGTGCCGATGGTTGTCGGAATGGAGCTGCGTCCAGGGAGTTCGATCTCTCTACGAACGTCGGCTTCGGTGAATCCAAAACAGTAGCAGATCGGTCGCCTGTCACCCGTTGTTTTGACGCTTAGGAGTTCGCGAAGATCCGAGATGGTGAAGCGCGTGCCGCGATCACCGTAATAAACCACTTCACAGTCACGGTTTGAGCAGAAGCGATATGCTTCGCCATTCACACGATCAAGATGATCATGTTTGACGTGATGGAGAATTGTTTGGCGCTCAACAGGCCGGCCTTCAGCACCACACATACATCGAGACGTTGCGCTCTTGTCGTCTAACACAGTCGCACACCTTTGCGACGATCCTTGTATGTTGCAGCAATCGCTCATGCCGCTTTTCCTCCGCTCGCGTGCTTGCGTCTTAACCAGAATCCCAGAAGCGCCACAAGAACTCCCACACCAGCAATAGCCAGCAGTAGAACGTCTTTAAGAAGGAAACCAAGACCGAGTGCGACGAGAAAACCCGCCAGCAGCCACGGCGCGACGCAGCATAGCAGCGCCACAGCAGCGGTTACGCCTCCGACACCGACTAATACTTCACCAACTTTTTGATTTACTCACTCACGTCCACTGTTCCTTCTTCCGCTGAAGACTACTTGGCTTTGTAGCCAGTCGAATCGATGGCGCGCTTTATCTGCTCGATGTTTGTTCTCTTTGGATCAAACTCGACGCGCGCATCGCCACGCTTATAGCTTACGTCAGCCGAGCGCACCCCCGGAGTTTTCTCTAAGACAGCCCTAATCGGCGCTTCACAGGCAGTGCAATCCATGCCTGCAACCTTTACTGTTACGGTTTCGAGATTTGTTTGAGAAGGCGCACTTTCGGCAGCCGGTGCTGTTGCCGGCGCAGTTTGTACAGGGACTTGCCGCCGCACGAACGCGGAGGCGGTGTAATCCACGTAATAAGGCGAGAGCGCGAATGCAAGTACGGCTATCGACGCGATCCACAGACCGATGCGACTGGCGCGGTTGATTGGCTTAGTCTCGCATGCTTCACCGGGCGCGCACGCCGAAGCTCGACGAAAATAAGTTCGGTAAAAACCAAAGGCCAGTAGCAGCACAGCCGCTGCGAGCAAGTACGGTCGCGCCGTCTGGAACGCGGCCGCCGCTCCGAAGGCGCCAAGACCGAGCACGACGAACAGTAAAGGTCCAATGCAGCACAGACTCGCCGCAATTGCAGCTATAACTGCGCCGCCGATTGCTAATCGTTCTTCTTTCATTTCCTATACTTCCTCCCTTTCGCTAACCGCCTTCGCTTTCGGCTGGGACGCTCAATCTCAACGATGACTGGACACTCTGCCGCCTCACCTTGTGTCTTTAACTCCTTTTCACATGCCAACAGATGACGCGCCATCGTGCTGCGAAACCTCTTCATCTTTTTCAATTGCTCGTCGAGTTCGTTGAGCTTGGTTTTCAGCAGGTCACGCACCTTTCGGCATTCCTCCGCTCCGCCAGTAGCTAATAGTCCCTTTATTTCGTCGAGCGAAAATCCCAGCTCTTGCGCCTGCTTGATGAACTGCACTCGCTCAACGTGCTCAGGCGCAAAGAGCCGGAAGCCGCCCGAGGAACGTCTGGTCGGAGGCAGGAGCTTAAGTTTTTCGTAGTAGCGCAGCGTGTCAATGCTGACACCAGAGCGTTTCGCTACTTCGCCGATTTGAAGTTCGGAGTTCATCACAGTGCCTCGCCAAAAGAAAGTATAGACTCTGGAGCTAAGTCCAGAGTCAAGTTGTGATGAAGGAACCAGGATCAGATTCGCGACCTGATTTATCTGCATAATGATAAAGACGGCCGAAGGCGCAGAACAAACGATCCGGCGAGACCGAGGTGAAAGAAGACGTTGAATAAGATAAGTGATGATAGTTCGAAAAAACCCGTGCCCAAGGTTTGGTTCAATTGTCGGCGCAGACGGGCCATGTGGGGAAGTGAGGGACCCGTTACGCAAGCAAACGAAGGGGACGGGGCAAAGTTGATTCACCGCAGGGTAGCCGGCAGGTCAAATCTCGCGTCATCGATTTGAAGGTGAGTGGAAGTGACGAAATGTCCGGCGAGTGCCTCGACGTGCTACGGGCCGCCAATTTATTCGTGTGCCTTTAGGAAGAATGCTGGTCTTCGCGCAAAGATAATAACCAGCGAAAGAGTGAGAAGCAGGAAATTGAACGGCAGGCGACTGACTTCGTGGTGAGTAGCATGGGTAAATATTGCGCCGAGCATTACGAGAGCAAACAGACAAGCGCCATAGCTAGCGAACCGGGGTATGAGGAGAAGCAGCATCGAAATGAGTTCTGCGATCCCCACAAGAATGCGAAACCAGTCGGGATAATTCCAGCGATGGAAATCCCGCACCCAAAAGATATTGCCCGTCACCTTCAGCCAACCCGAGCGGAGACAAACGAGCGCCAGAAACAGAGTGATGATCCAAAGCAGAATCTCTTTCGCGATACGCCCTTTCGTCATAGTCATCGCCTCCCAATCCGAATGTGGAACAAGTCAATAAATCTTCTGTGCTAATCCCATTTCACATCCGAATTCATAATAGACAAGGTGAGTGATGCTTCCTCGCCCATCTCGAACAAACTTTCCTCTACCGTCAAATTCTTTGGTAAGCAGTTCGCTTTCCGACACATCATCGGCAAACAATTCGTTTCGTTGTTCTCCTCCCTCACTAATCAGACGTTCGCCCTCTCGCCTAATAGTGACAACCAAATCGGGACGAAGATCAAACTTGTATTGCCCCACGTATTCGTCGTAGATGCCGGCTTGGACTCTTTCCGCGAAGGTCTGGTTGCGCGACGGACAATGGGCAGCGAAGTCTGTCGTGAACCCGTTCATTATCATGCCCCTCAAACGAACTCGCGCCGAATAAAGACGCTTGGCAACGGTCGTTAATGGCACTTCTAAAAACGCGCTGATATCGCTTTGAGAGTATTCCTCAACGTAGAAGAGTAGGACGATCACTCGTTGGTTCACTGGCAGCTTCTTAATCGCCGTGAACACCGCTCTTGTCAGTTCGTCTCTTTCGATGATCATCTGCGGGTCGGCAAAGGCAGAAGGAACACTCACACTATCATCCAGCAAAATGGTTGGCAGATATTTCCCACGCGTCAGGCGATTACACTCCGTAAGCACTATGCGCCTGAACCAACCAGGAAAAGCTTCCGGTTGGCGAAGTTGATCGAGTTTCTGCCAGGCTGAAATGAAAGCCTCTTGGGCAGCGTCTTCAGCCAGGTAGAAGTCTCCCAGCACGGCGTACGCGCAAGCGAACGCCATGTCCTGGAAAATTCTGACAAGCTCGCAAAACGCCTGGTGCTGCTCTGCGAGGGTGGCGTTTGAATCGGTAGCTTTGAGGACTAGGGTACCCAGTTTCTTCACAGCATCAACCTACCTTTTGCCTCCCTATATAAGCTAAGAGCCAAGTTTTGTTTATCACCATACCCATAAAAACTTGTTCTTGTTTCCACTTAAAGACGAAGCCGTCGAATGTGGTCGAATTTAGGTTAATCAACAACTTAGTTCGTATTCGCCAATAATCCAACAGCCTGTTGACACGAACCAGAACGGGAAGGTATTATCTGCAACTTGAAACTGAAAGTCATTTTCAATATCGACGGGTTGGAGGCGCAAGGGGAAGCAATCGAACTTAGGATTCCTTGTGACCTGCTTTCTGCGTAGGAGACCGAAATGCGAACAAAGATCATTATCTCAACTGCCATAATTACCCTCCTAGTTTCGATAACGGCGTTTGCTCAACATCCCGCATTATCGGGGACGATTCGCGGAACCGTTCGGCTCGAGCCTTCCGGCACAGCTGCTCGAAACGCCGTGGTGACGCTCGCCGAGTTGAAGAAATCCGCATTGACTGACGAGAATGGTGCATTCCAATTCAGGGATATTCCTGCGGGTAAATACCAACTCATAGCTCACCTCGACCGTGTGCCTGACGTGGTTAAGACAGTTGAAGTCAGGAATGGCGATCAGACAATAGATTTTCAATTGACCTTGGCTCCAGTCAGCGAACAGGTGACTGTAACAGCCACTGGCTCTGCCGAGGCTGTCAACTCTTCTTATCAGTCGGTTGCTTCGGTTGGGGCCATTGAGCTAGCACAAAGAAATCCAGTTTCCATCGGCGAAGCGCTTGAGGGTCAGCTTGGAATCGCCAAGCGCAGCTTCGGTCCCGGTTCCGGTCGCCCAGTTATCCGTGGATTCGATGGTGATCGAGTGCTTGTATTGCAAGATGGTCTGCGCCTCGGCGGTATCGCTTCGCAGTCGGCTGACGAGGTCGAACCGATTGACGTCCTCTCACTCGACCGAGTGGAAATTGTCAAAGGTCCCGCGACTCTTCTCTATGGTAGCAACGCGATGGGCGGCGTGGTCAACGGCATCTCTACGAACGACGTTTATCAGAAGGGTCTGTCGGGTTACCTGACCACATTTGGTAGTACGAACAACTGGCAGGCGGGTGGCAGCGCAGGCTTCAAATATGGATTCAGGAACTTTTTGGTATTCGGTAACGGGGGAGCACAGAAAACCAATGACTATCGCACGCCACTCGGCACGGTTTTGAATTCTTACGCGCGAAGCGGCAACGTGAGCGGTGGCGCGGGTTGGTTTCCCCGCAAAGGTTGGTTGGCGTTTAGTTACGCCTACGACCGCCGGCGGCACGGTATACCGGTTGAGCCAGACGAGATTGATTTCGAATTCTTGAGAGAACGCCGCCACAGCTACGAAGTCAAAGGCGGTTTGCGCGAGCTCGGCGGCTTTATCGAGAGCAGCGATTTTGCCCTGAGCTACAACGATTACAAAAACCGCGAGTTCGAGTTTGAATCGGATGAAAACGTCACCGAGCTGGAAGCAATCGCGACCAACAAGAATTTCAATTATCGCGCGAACTTCAACCATCGGCGGCGCGGGAGGCTGTCCGGCACTTTCGGCTTCTCGGGTTTTACGAGAGACTTCCTATCCGTCGGAGAGGAAGCGCCGGCCCCGCATACTAAGCAGCATTCGTTTGCCATTTATGGGTTAGAGCGAATGGATTTTGAGCGCGTCGGTTTTCAATTCGGCGGGCGCGTTGAGCAGAATGGCTATAACCCTGAAGGCAACTTCCGCAAGCGAAACTTTGTCGGAGTTTCAGGCAGCGCTGGCGTGCGCATGCCGCTCTGGACAGGCGGCTCGTTTGTCGCAAACTACCAGCATTCCTTCCGTGCTCCGGCTCTGGAAGAGCTTTACAACAATGGGCCACATCCAGGAATTCTCACGTTCGACATTGGTAATCCGAATTTGGCCGCAGAGCAAGGAGACGGCGTGGACTTTTCACTGCGCCACAACACCGAGCGCGTGCGAATAGCAACGAGTGTTTATTACTACAACATCCGCAATTTTGTTTTCCAGGCGTTCACGGGCGAGACGGATGAAGAATCAAATCTTCCGATAATCAACTTCGCCCAGGGGACCAGCCGGTTTGCTGGGACCGAAGCGATGGTCGAAACGCGAGTGTCGCGGGATCTATGGCTCAACGGCAAAGTGGATTACGTGCGAGCGGAACTTACGGCGCAAAACAAACCACTACCACGCATTCCGCCTCTGCGCGGGACGCTGGGACTTGATTGGCGTTGCAAAGCTTTCAGCGTTCGGCCGGAATTAGTTATGGCGAACCGGCAAGTTCGCGTCTTTGATCATGAAACTTCGACGGCGGGATACGCGGTCTTTAATCTCAACGCCTCGTATACGTTTGTAACCAAGCGAGTGGGGCACGTTCTTTCGGTGAACGGATACAACCTGGGCGACACGCTGTACCGTAATCATCTGTCGTTTATTAAAGAGATCGCGCCGGAGATAGGACGGAACTTACGCCTAAGCTACGTTCTCAGATTTTAGAAGAACGTTTTTTGACAGGCGCCCGAGAATGTGCTGAAAAGCGGCTAGCGCGGTCTGTGAACACAAAAAGGGAAGCGCCGATGGTGCTAATTGACTTTTTTCATCTCCTTACCGCAGCAGCAGCGCGGATTCTGGTCGCCGCCTCGCGCGGCGCCTTTGGTTACCTCAATTTCACAACCACAGTCCGGACCAGGACAGCGGTAGCGTTCTCCTTTTTGTAAGGCCATAACACCCTCCTTCTTTTCAGACCGGTTAGCGCGCCGTACACCTCGTTACGTGAGCGCCACGCCGAGACCGGCTGAGCGAAGCACCCTCACATCTATGCCCTGATTAACGCAGCACTCAGCCAGTTTTTCATTTATCACTATGGCGGGCAGCCGCTGCACGCCGTACTTCTTAGCCCTTGCGGCCACGCCGCGAGCATTCATGTCATGAACCTTGATCTCGCAAGACTCGCACGCCAGGCTCTGGACCAGCTTAATGGTCTCTTTGCAGGTCGCACACCCCGCGCTGAAAATTTCGATCTGACGTTTCGGTTTCGTTGCCATTTACTTTTTCTCCTTCTCTAAACTCAGACTTTCAAGAATCGGGCACCCACTAGCGGGTCCGCTCCCGTAGCAGGCCTCCTTCAAACGAACCAACGATTTTTTCATCGCACGAAGGTGTTGGACTTTCTCTTCAATATCAGCGATCTTCGCCTCCGCGCGCTTGCGCACATCGGCCCGCGTGCTGCCAGGCGCAATCCGCAAAGCGAGAAGTTCCTTGATTTCTTTTAGCGAGAAACCCAGCTCCTGTCCCCGTTTGATGAAACGGACGCGGCGCACACTTTCAGAAGAGAATAGCCGATAGCCCGAAGGCGAACGCGGCGGCTTAGGGAATAGCCCCACTCGTTCGTAGTAACGAATGGTTTCCAGGTTCACGCCGCCGCGTTTCGCCAACTCACTTGTAGTGACCCTATCCGTCCTGTTCATCATCTCGCTTACACTTTACACCCTGTACTGAGGTACAGAGTCAAGGGGAGGCTCAGGTAACTGGCTCGGCGTAGCCCAGACTTACAGTTTCTCGGCTGGAATGAAACATAGGGGAATGAAGCCGAGGCCTATTGGAAAGAGTTGCAAGGTCTCTAATTTGATCTTTTTCCGGCATTACGCTTGACGTAACGCGTAAGGACGGCTGATGGTTGACTGGTGATCCCAAGCTACGGGGACGAGCGCACCGGAGACTTCGCCAACGAGAAGCGAGTCAAGGCGTTCTTCGGTATTGAACGTGCCGGACGGCCCACTTTACGGACTTCGGTTCCAGCAAGATTGAAACTCGATCGCCCTGAAGCGGCGACTTCATATTGGATCTTGCTACGTTGCCCGGCAATCGAGTTGAAGCGCTAAAAGGAAAACGCAAAGGGCAGTACAGTATAAGGATCAATGACCAATGGCGGGTGTGTTTTGAATGGCCCGAAAAATCGCCAGGCCCGACTAACGTAGAGATTGTTGACTATCATTAGGGAGTGAGAACGTTTATGCCGATAACCGCTATACATCCAGGCGAGCACTTGGCCGAAGAACTAGAGGCGCTTGGAAAGAGCGCGGCTGAGTTGGCGCGGCAGCTAAAGGTGCCAACCAACCGTATTACCGAGATTCTGAACTGCCGGCGCGCCATTACCGGTGACACGGCCTTACGTCTGGGGCACTTCTTTGACACCAGTCCGGAGTTTTGGCTGAATCTGCAAAGTTTGTACGAACTGCGCCTGGCCGAACAGAGGGTGGGAAAATCAATCAGGATACTTCCGAGGCTGAGGAAGCAACGACCGGCTCACCCGTGATTCCCATGTTTCCTCATAATCGTTGATAAAGAGCGGCGCTAACGGTTCTCTCAACCATCCTTGTACGTTGCGAAAAAGGCGATAGACGAAGATCTCCTTGACCGCGCGCCCTCGTGTTGACAGGAGTAACGTAGGTGTTTCCAGTTCCGTGCCGGGCGTGTGTCTCAAGTCGTGGAAGTGTAGGTGAGGTTGCGTACTCCCTAGGAAAAGTCCGCAATAAGTCCGCAACTGACGACAGGCCGTTTTGTAAGTTCTTTATCGATGCAACCTATAGACGAGTGCTCTGTTGCTGAGCCAAGCGGGCCTGTAAACCCTTTACTAACAAGGGTTTACGAGGATTTGGGACCGCGCGACTTGCGAATCCTACCCGAAGACTCGGCATCTTAAACGATTCCGCCGGCTAGCGCCAGCAATGCGCAAAGTCCTTTTGAATGAATGCGATGGTTCGTCAAAGGCGCATCTCCATATTACGGCCAATGCCTCTTCGCCGCTCCCAAAATAGGCTTCTCGTTAATTAAAACAGCCCAAGAAAAGCCCACTCTAATCACTGTAGGATGTTGTCACATATGACAACATATCAAGACACCCAAACATGAAATCGATCTGATCGAGGACCGTTTTAAGAGGCTTAAGGAGATATTGCGATGAAACGGGAAAAACTGGAAGTAGTGAAGGGAAGCGGAAATGTTTTTCGTGACCTCGGGTACAAGAATGCCGATGCCGATCAGTTCAAGGCAATCCTGACCGTTGAGATCATTAAGGCGCTTAACCGTGAGGGTCTAAGCGTCCGAAGCGCACATGATCGCACCGGGATTGCGGCGGCGGACTTCTCGGGCATCCGCAATGCCGAACTCAGTCGGTTCCCAGTTGATCGTCTGATGTCGATCATCAATCGCCTCTGGTCAAGAGTGGAAGTGAAAATCAAAGTGCGACGTGCTGAAGGCGTCGGACAGCCATTATCAACTTAACGGTTATTGTCAGGTTAACCGGTGGCGGATGTGATCAGCCTGCTCATGCGGCATACTGTACTGATGAGCACCTCCGCATCTCACTACCATCGTCATCCCTTCCCTGCTATTATTAGTCATTGCGTTTGGTTGTATTTCCGCTTTGCTCTGAGCTTCCGCAACGTTGAAGAAATGTTAGCGATGCGTGGTGTTTCCCTCAGCTATGAGACAGTTCGGGAATGGTGCCTCAAGTTTGGCCAGACCTATGCCAATGGTTTGCGTCACAAATCTCCTCGGCCGGGCGATCGATGGCACCTTGACGAAGTATTCCTAAAGATCAACGGACGCCTACACTACTGTGGCGGGTGGTAGATCAGGATGGCGATGTCTACAATGCCTTCAACCATCCCGCAGTTTGCTAATCCTGCCACTGTCTTTACGGCAGCGAATTTTGGGCAGATCACAGCAACTTCGGTGAATCCCGGAATCTTGCAGTTTGCCTTGAGTTTAACTTTTAGTGAGTCGGGCCCGACATGAAAAAGCTCACTTTCTTTTTGCTCTTGATGCCGCTGGCGCTATTGCCGGCGCAATCCAGACCCACATCTCAACCCCCATCTCAAGCGAAGGCGCTGGTTTTCACCCATGTGACTGTCATTGACGCAACTGGCGCCGAAGCCAGGCCGGAGATGACGGTGGTAATTACCGGTGATCGCATCACAGCGCTCGGAGCGGCGAGGAAAGTCAATATCCCAAGAAACGCGCATGTCGTGGACGCTGCGGGCAAATTCTTTATCCCCGGCTTGTGGGACATGCACACGCATCTCGCCGTTCCTGTCGCAAACAAGGCTGCCAATAAAGAAATATATTTGCCGCTGCTCATCGCCAACGGCGTCACTGGCGTGCGCGACATGTTCAGCGAACTGGAGACGATTAACCAATGGCGCAAAGAAATTGCCGCTGGCACGCTGCTCGGTCCGAGCCTTGTGGCCGCTGGGGAAATTCTTGAC
>JBOGOP010000116.1:0-15578 GCA_050747225.1 Pyrinomonadaceae bacterium | reverse complement strand
GTCGCCCAACGCGTGACGACGCCATTCCTGATTCTTTTCGTTTGGGGTTTGGGTGGACTCATCGCGCTCGCTGCCGCATTCATCTGGGCCGAACTGGCGGCGCTGCGGCCGGAAGTAGGCGGCCAGTATGCCTACCTGCGCGATGCTTATCATCCACTCGTCGCGTTTCTTTATGGCTGGGGATTGCTCCTGGTAATTCAAACCGGCGGGATGGCGGCGGTGGCAGTCACATTCGCACGTTACTTTCTAGAACTTACGAACCTTCAGCTTAACGCTGGGCTCGTAGCCGCTATCGCGCTTGCCAGCTTGACCGTAATTAATTGCTTCGGTGTTCGCACGGGTGGTTCGGTGCAGAGTCTTCTGATGGTGCTAAAGATTATTGCGATTGTGGCGCTGATCTCTATCGGTCTGTGGCTTTTGTTACCAGCCAGCAGACCGGGTGAAGGAACGGGCGCAATCGGCGCCGTGGCCGGAGGTTTTGTGCCCACATTTAGTTTTCTTACTACGATCGGCGCGGCGATGGTGCCGGTGTTATTTGCTTACGGCGGTTGGCAGACGGCCAGCTTCGTCTCGGGAGAAATCCGCGAGCCGCGAAAAAATCTTCCACGCGCTCTCATCATTGGGGTCACCAGCGTTGTCCTACTCTATCTCGCGGTCAACTTCGTCTGTGTTTACGTGTTGGGAGTTTCGGGTCTGGCCAATACTAAAACACCCGCTTCAGATGTTATGCGACTCGCGCTGGGCCCGGCAGGAGCCCGCGCAATTGCCGCCGGAATCGCGATCTCAACTTTAGGGTTTCTCAGCCAGGGTATGTTGACCGCGCCGCGCGTTTACTTTGCGATGGCTGAAGATGGTCTCTTTTTCAAGAGTGTGGGCAAGCTGCATCCGAAGACGCACGTTCCGATTGTGGCCATTGTGCTGCAAGGACTCCTGGCTATAGTGATTACACTTTGGGGCAAGTACGAACAGATACTCAACTATGTTGTTTCAGTAGACTTCATATTTTTTGGGGCTACGGCGTTGTGTGTTTTTGTTTTCCGCCGGCGAAAGAAAGCGAGAAGTGCTGCGGCTGACGACGGGGGAAGTCGGATTGCGACCGTCCCCGGTCATCCACTAACGACCGCGCTTTTTGTTGCGATCTGCTGGTTAGTAGTAATCAACACAGTCTACCGCTATCCGGAAAACACTTTGATTGGCTTAGCAATTCTATTGGCGGGAATCCCCGCTTTCTTTTTCTGGCGTTGGAGGAACAGGACATGAGTGCTGCAAAAGAAGAACGACGCGTGAGGGCTTCGGAGTACATGCACTGGGCCAAGACGAGTTCACGTGCACGCTTCAATCTTGCCACCAGCGGACTTGAGAACCTCAAGCTGAAAGAGTTGCAGGTGTCGCTCGATGACCTTGAGATAACCGGCGAGACGAGCTACGGTTACCCGCCGCTCATAGATTTGCTCGCCGCAAGATTTCGCGTTGATCCTGCCTCGATCGTAACCGCAGCCGGAACTTCTTTTGCCAATCATCTGGCGCTGGCTGCGCTTATCAATCCCGGCGACGAAATACTGTTCGAGAGTCCTTCTTATGAACCTATGCTCGCAACTGCAGAGTATCTTGGCGCTTCGGTAAAACGCTTCCAGAGACGATTTGAAAACGGCTTCGCGGTTTTGCCAGAAGAGATCGAAAAGAACCTAAGCTCGCGCACGCGACTAATTGTGATCACTAACTTTCACAATCCCAGCGGTGTTTTGACTGACAATCAAACTCTGAAGCAAGTGGGCGAACTGGCCAGCCGGTGCAACGCCCGTGTCCTGGTTGATGAAGTCTATCTCGAAATGCTTTTCGCGGAGGCGCCACAAACAGCCTTTTATTTAGGTAATCAATTCGTAGTTACCGGCAGCCTGACCAAAGCCTTTGGTTTAAGCGGACTGCGCTGCGGCTGGATTCTTGCGGAGCCCGAGCTGGCCCAACGGATGTGGCGGCTCAACGATCTCTTCGCAGCCACTCCGGTGCATGCCGGCGAGCGGCTTAGCGTAGTTGCGCTTAACCAACTCCCGGCGATTGCTAAGCGCGCTCAAAGTCGACTCGACAAGCATCGCGGGATGTTGAATCAGTTCCTCGATAGCCGGGATGACCTGCAAGCAATCCGGCCGGAGTTTGGCTCAATCATGTTTCCGCGCGTGAAGGAGCAGAGCTCTGAAAAACTCCTGAACTTGTTAAGAGAAAAGTATCAGACCTCCGTTGTCCCGGGAAGTTTCTTTGAGCTGCCCGCTCACTTTCGCATTGGCATGGGTGGCGATACTGAAACGTTTACCACCGGACTTGATCGCCTCGGTCAAGCGCTCGATGAACTACATTAGGGTTCAGAACTTTATCTTCGCCAGTCTAAGTTACTGCTTTTTTACGCCCGAGGAAAAAGCCCCCGATAGCCATTACAAGCCCCACAATAGCCGCAAGAGCCCCAATTACGGCAGGTACTATACCCATTATCAGCTGCCTGTTCATATACGACTTCTTATACTCGCAATCGTCATCAGATGTTAGCCCTATAGTTTCTTGTCTGTAACAATCTGACGTCGTACTTCCGCATCTCTCCTTTGCCTCGGCAAACGCTTTCTTATCGTGCTCAGCTTTTTCGCAAGTTGACGAGGCATAATCCGATGTCCAGGTATTGACACACACCAATAGACCTATCAGGAAAGCCAATCCGCCGATGATGATTAGGACTATTCCTAAAATCCCAAGAAGTTTCATGTTATTCTTCTCCTCTGCCGGGTATTCATTCAACTACTAATTGCGCTGTAGAATTGGCGACTGGTGCGGCTTAACGGCAGGTGTAGTCCGTCAGCTGCAAGCTTGTTAGATTGGCGGCGTGGCAACCACTGTTGGCCACACTGGCGATTTCCGCCACCGTATTCGTATGGCCGCTTGCGGCTTTGTTAAGCCTCCGGCCTCCCCGCCTGCGCCCAGTGGCTACATCTTCCGCGTCAGCGTCAACTTCGCAAACGACGACGATTTCCCCGCCTTGTCCAGGTTGTCGATCGTCCACGACCACGTATCCTTCGCGCGATCGTACGCGAAGGTGGTGTGAATGCCGCTTCCATCCGCATCCTTGAAGATGAACGGGATTCGGTCGCCGTCCGGCTTCGCGTGGCCGATCCCCTCAGCGGCGAAGTTGGTTGCCGCAGTATTGTCGAGCCACATGACCGCGTACTCGCTCTTCTTCGCGTCCCAGACGATATAGATCCAGGCTTCGTAGCCGATACCGCCGCTCGGGTCTTTGTCGCGTGAGACTTCGTGGATGCGGATGTACTCGCGCTTGAGCACCCAGTCCACGTCGACGTCGTGCGTAGTCGGCTTCTTGCCGATCGTGCCAGTCATCACCCAATGGCCGGTCATCGTGTCCAGGAGGGCTTCGGGCGCGCTGGAAGCCTGGCTTTGCGCGAGCGCTGCCGGCACGACGAGGCATGTGAAGGCGAGTGCGACAAGTGAGCGCCAAGCGTGCATCGGGCGGGCTTTAGCTGAGGTGGTCATACGAAGTCTGGTCCAGATACCCTTCAGGGCGTTCCTCCGGGCCGCCCAACGCCCGGCATCATCCGCGCCCCCGCGCAACGTACGTGAGAAGCAACCTGAAGGGGCGTCGGGTGCATGCCGTTGTTGTGCCGCCGCGCGTGGCAAAGCGACATACAGTAAACTTAAAAATATGCGCCGAAGTAACTCGCCGTCAACATTACGACGTGCGTCAGCGCATGAGCAATCATCGCCGACTCAAGCCCCTTCTTCCAGTAAAGATACCCCCCAATCACGCCGAAAGCTGAATTGCCGACGATAGCGAACACAATCAAAGCAACCGTCGGTTCGGGAAACAACATAAAAGCGAGAGGCAGATGACCGATGGCAAACAGTAGCGATGAAACCAGAATCGCACCGACAAAAACAGCAGGCTTCGGCTGTCCGCGTCCCTTTTCAAAAAGCCGCCACGCCGCCCACACCAGCAAAGTCATCAATCCCCAGCGCAGCAGTAATTCCTCCACTATGCCGCCGTAAAGCAGGCGCGTCGGAAGCGGAAGAATGTTGCCAAACGCGCCGAGTCGCGCGAGCGTTTCGGGCGACAAGAACGGTTTCAGAATGGAAGCGATCAGAACGAGAGAAACGCCGCCTGCCAAACCGCCGATGATACCCGGAATGATTTGCGGCTTGAAAGCTGAAACCGAATCGCCGCCGCTTGCCACCGCTTCCGCGACGGGCGACGATAATCCGACTTTTGCGGCAAGGACGACTCCAACCAAAACCGCGACCGCCAAAATAACTGCCGGCTGGATCAAGCTCAAAAGTTTCAACGCCGGAATAGACATCGGCATCTCCGTTCCCGCCGGAAGAGGCAGAATGGCTATCAGAGCATCCAAGTCAACCAGCAAAAACGAGAGAACTCCCGCCAAGCCAGCTAACCATAAAATGACAAACAATCGAGTGTTAAAGCGCATATTTAGATTTACCGCAAGCGACATTCGAGGCGGCACAACGCTGGGCATCAGCGGCGCGCACGAACCGCCGCCAGCGACAAGCCTTGCATGAGAGACATGCTAATTGCGCGTCCGCTGCATGCCGTTGTTAGATGCGTCCGCAAATTAAAAACCAGCTTGATTTATTTGCTTAACACTATGGTTACAGTGTTGTCGCCATTATTGGTTGTCACAACATCTGCTTTGCCGTCGCCGTTCAAGTCACGAATTGCGAGTCCTTTTGGCTTCCCGCCAACTGCAATCGTGGAACTTGATGCAACAGTGCCTCTACTGCTCATCAAAAATACCGTGATGTTATTGTCATCAGGGCTGGACACCGCAATATCATTAACTCCGTCGCCGTTGACATCACCTATCGCTACACGATTAGGGGTTTTTCCGGTTGCGAGCGGTGAACCGGCGAGCATTGTAAATCCGCCCTTGCCGTTTCCGAGCATCACGGTCAAGCCGTCTTTGCCGCGCCCTTCAGCCATACTGCTTGGAGAATCAACAACGGCGAGGTCAATTTTTCCGTCTCCGTTCACATCACCGACGGCGAAGTTGAATGGAGAATCGCCGCAAGCAAAAGGAGAACCTGCCGACTGTTTGAATCCGCCTCTGCCGTCACCGAGCAGGACGGTGATATTATTTCCCTCTGTGTTGGTGGTGAGAATGTCGGCTTTGCCGTCGCCGTTGACATCAGCGACGCGGTGTCGTTGATAGGGACGCTTGCCCACTTTTAGATAGGTGCCGGGCGTTCTGAAATTAGCTTTGCCATCGCCGAAGAGGGCTAACACTTGGTCGTCTGCCCAACTGTCGGTTACAAGGTCTGGGTTTCCGTCACCGTTCAAATCGCCGGTCGCAACGGCGTGTACGTGCGGTTTCACTTCGACGGCAACCGGAGAATTCGGCGCGGGCGCGAATCCGCCGTTTCCATCACCCAATAGAACGGTGAAATACTTTTCTTCATGATTTGCGACGGCTAAATCGAGTTTAGCGTCACGGTTGAAATCGCCAATCGCAATGTCGTTGGGAAGATGTCCGGCGGGAAACGGGGAGCCTTTCGCCTCTGTGAATCCTCCCTTGCCGTCGCCAAGCAGAATCGTCACATTGTTGCTTTGCTCATTGGCAACAATAATGTCAGGCTTACCATCGCCGTTCAGGTCGGCAATTTCGACGCTTCCCGGCGCAGTTCCGACAGGAAAGTGTGAATTACTTATTGCTATGGGAGATGTAACGCCTGAGGATGGCGTACCACAATTCACAGTTAATGCTGCCGACAGCATCATAGCGAAGATCAACTTGCTCATCATAACCTCCAAGAATCTAGCGATGGAGAAGCATCTAACGTCAGAGTTCAGGTGGCCGCGCGAGTCGCGACAACCTGAGAGATAAGGACCTGATGACGGACACCCAATCGCGGCTCACCTGCAACGATTCGTTATGTGGCGGGTAGCCAGGAAACACTCCCCGCCGGCAATCCCCGTTCTGCCCGGCAGGCTACGGCTTGTTCCCCTCTTTGCTTTTCTCCGTCCAGCAAGGCATCCCCGGATAGCACGGCTCTGTTTGGAACAGATAAAACTTTTCAGAACCGGCAGGCGGCGACCACTTGCTTCGCGGATGGTAATAACGCCAGACGACGCGAGAGATGGCACGGATAGCCGTGTCCTGTTCGTTGTCCCACTTAACGCCGGTATCCTTCGCCCCTTTAGTATAAACAGCGAGAACGTAATCACCCGAAGGCGAATGGACGATTGCCACGTCAGAACGAGTCGCATCTTCAGAGCCGTGCTTGCTGGCGACGCTGACCCAAGGCGGAACCTGGCCGGCGATTCCGTCATCGTAGTATTGATGACCGAGGATACGCTGCATCTCCTCACACGCTGCAGGCGTTCCGGCGCGACCGTCGAGAATCATCTCCATCAATGCCCGCATCTCGTTTGGAGTAGTGACACCCATTCCCCAGACCTTTAGCAATGCCCAATCCTTGCCTCCCTTCGCTTGCGCCTCCTCGAAGCTCCCTCGATAAGGGAACGGGACGAGCAGGCGTGTTTGTTTAAGCCCGTGACGGTCGAGCCAGCCGTTAACCCCGTCAGTTCCAATCCACTGACCCAACATGATGGCGGCGGTGTTATCGCTCCGTGTGATCATCAGGTTGAGCAAATCCCTCAACGAGATTCTCGTCCCGGCGCGATAATTGTGCAGCAGGCCGGTGCCATATTGTCTGTCCTGTTCGGTGAGCGGGCGCGCGTCGTCATAACTAACCTCGCCTTTCCCCACTTTCTCCATCGCGGCACAGAGTATGGCGAGCTTGATTGTGCTGGCCGTGGGGAATTGCTCGTCACCGAGACGCTCAAGCCTGTCGCCCGTTTTCAAATGATGAAGGCTGTAACCGATTTTCCCATGAAATTTGTCGGCTATGGCATCCAACTCTTTACGGAGAGAATCAGCCTTTGCCAACGCAGCTTGAGGTGCTAAGAGAGCGGATAAAACTAGAAGAATCTGTAATGCGCGTCGGATGGTCAGCGACCACTTCATAATAAGCAAACTCCTTTACAAAAAATCAGAACACAATCCGCTCTGCCGAGCAAATTAGTTATATAGACGCTAAATTAGAGAGAAACGTTAACCGAGTTGCCTTCATCTTTGTATAAAATACTAGAAGCCACATAACGGTGGCCTCAGCTGCGGCGCGCGATCAGCATCCGGGCTGATTGAAAAGACTACTTGAGAGATTGCATGAAGCGGCTGAGCGTCACTCGCGCGAGTGGCATACTGCTCGCTGTCATAACAATCTGCGGAAGACCGCAACCAAGGAGAGTCAGTGATGGACCATATCGGATTCGACTTAGGTAAAGTCAACAGCCAACTCTGCATTATCACTGGCACCGGTGAACTCATCGAGCGGCGCATCAGCACCAACCGCGAGAGTTTAGCCAAACTACTCGGCAGCCGCGCGCCAGCACACATTCTGATCGAGGCGGGCACCGAGAGCGAATGGGTGGCACGCCACCTCGAAAGCCTGGACCACCAGGTGGTCGTCGCCGATCCCAACTTCGCTCCCATGTACGCTACTCGCAGCCGTCGCGTCAAGACCGACAAGCGCGATGCCCGCACTTTGGCCGAAGCCAGTCGCCTGGGAGCCTTCCGTCCTGCCCATCGTACCTCAGACCAGCAACGCCACATCCGGGCTCAACTGGCGGTGCGCGAGGCGCTGGTGCGCACTCGCGCCAAGTACATCTCGCTCAGCCGCGCGCTGCTGCGTCGCGATGGTTTAAGAATAGCCTCCGGCACCGCGCGCTGCTTTTCCCTCAGGCTTGCCGAGTTATCACTGCCCCTCGAGCTGCGCAGCGAACTTACTCCCCTGCTGACGCTGCTGGCAGGCATCAATGAACAGATCAAACAAGCTGACGAAGCACTCAGCCAGATGGTCAAAGAAGATCCGGTCATTAAGCGACTGACAACCGTCCCCGGCGTGGGCCCGGTCACGGCCGTCTGTTTCGTCGCTACCCTCGATGACGTAACCCGCTTCCCTGACGCCAAACAGGCACGTGCTTACCTGGGACTGGTGCCTACTGAGTACAGCTCCGGTGAACGACAACAACGAGGGCGGAAAAATAAAGCCGGTCCCAATCGCGCCCGCTACCTCCTGGTCGAAGCCGCCTGGTCAATACTGCGTCGCCGCAGCGCGGCCACCGCTGACTTGTACCAATGGGCCACGGCGATTCGTGAATGGCGCGGGACCAAGATTGCCGTCGTCGCCCTGGCCCGCAAACTGGCCGGCATTCTCTACGCCATGTGGCGTGATGAATGTGATTTCAAACCGTCGTCAATGAAAACCGAACCAGCCGTGGCTGCTTGAGTCACGCGCTGAACTGACCAATCAACGATCACGTTTTCCTGCGCAGCAGTTCTCAAGCATAAGTCGGCGAGCACGAAGCGTGCTTTGGCAGTTCTTCAAGCCGTTTGAGAGAGAGTGCCCCGACTTCTCGTATCCAATCTTGCGCCGGTGACCGTAGCAGCACCACCACTGAGCGCGAACAGAAGGCTGACGAGAACTCGCCCTGCGCCCGAAGTGTGCTCAAACAAAGAAAAAGCAGGACTACAAGTGAAAAAGATCAGTTGACAAAATGCACCGCTTCACAGAAAGCACGCTAGCGCGCCGTCAGCTGCAAGGCTTTATAGGTTGACGCGGTTCCTTTTCAACCTTTGTAGTCCGGCTTTTCTGGCTTAGGGTTGCAGCGGTTGCAAGGAACATGCGGAGTGGGTGTGACGAATCTGCAAGCGCAAGCGTAAAGGGATGTTCTGTTGAAGTCCCCCAGACGTTCATACCAAGTCTTTCGCACACCCGCTCTCCGCTTGTCAGCCCGCGCCCATCGACAGCGGCTGTGACTTCCCTCGGTACAGCCGCAGCAAAGCAAAGGTTACACTGAAGACGGTAAGCGTAATCATAACTGCTAGCCAGTTCGGTATCGTGGGCTGACCGATGAGGGCAACGACTGCCCCAGCGTGCCACAGTCCGGTGGGGGCAAACGACGCAAGGTTCGCTCCCGTATGCACTCCTGAGGAGAGCCAAATATTGCCAGTCAGTGCATAAGCGATCCCTTGAAGGACGCCTGCCATGAACAACACTCCGACACGCTCAAACCCAAATGGCTCGGTTGGCAAGTGAATCGCGACAAAGAAAATAGCCGGCACGATAATCCGAAACGCCAGGGACCGATGCTCCCACAGCCTCATCGGGAACGCCCGATTGGTTGTTTCCTCCAATATGCCCTGAGAGAGGAGCAGGAGGAACGCTACCGTTAGAATTCGAGCCACGGAGAGACTGTCAAAGTGCGCAGTAATGCGATCGTATATTGACGCCGTTCCTAGCCATAGGGCAAACACCCACGGCGCGATGATGAAAGCAAAGCCGGCCGATAAACCAATGAGCAAATCCAGTAAACGACGGGGCGACAGGGAAATCCCTAACGGCGCATCGTTTTTTCCTTTCACCCAATGATAAAAAAATCTCGTTAGCAGTATTACGGCGATAGACAGAAGTATTAACGCCGCTCCATCTCCGATCCCAACCGGGTCTCTTCCCTGATGGATGCTTCTTCCAGTGAGTCGCCGCACTGTTGAAAGAAACACAAGCCCAATGATGAGAATACCGGCCTGATGCGCTAGGAAGGCCGCCCATAGATGCTGCTTAAGCCACGTTGCGAGTGTTGCCATTTGTTAGCGAAATGTCTCTCACGAATTCTGATTTGACTTTATTACTGGCATCTCTTGGTTGGCCCTTTGAGAGATCTGCTTCACTAGAGTTCTCCGTTCGAATCCAGCAAACAAACAGCCGACACAGGATTCAATCCAACTCTACTTGTCGAACTCGGCGAGCTGCCGCAATCGGAGGTTCGGATCGCTCGAGACATCCTGGCGCAGCCACCCCAAGTGGCCGTAACCATAGATCACTAAGACCCGATCGTTAGGCGACTCGATCAAGCTGACAATGTTGTGGTAGATGCGGATATTTCTTTGATACCAGCTCGCGAGCAAGTCAGGTCCGGCGTATTCATAGGGTTCGCCAAAGCGCACGACTGCGTAATACCAGGCGAGACTTTCCGCCACTGCTCGGTCAGAGTTAATGCGTTCCAATGTCTCCAGCACGGTGTGCGAGAGCAGGAAATCGTTCTGTTCCTTCGCCGCCTTTTCCGCACTCGCGTTCAGCGCGTTCAGCTTGTCTGTTTGGCCGTTGGCCTTCGCGTAATTGACGACGCGGAGCCAGGGAAAATCACCGTCTTCATCAACGGGGTAAACTTTGGCATGGCCCAGTTCCTTAGCGAGCCGGTATCCAATCTGATCGATCTCATTGCGCGAGAGCGAGTACTTTCCCGCAAGGTAGTCCGAATATTGTTGCTCCACTTTCTTGCTGCCGACCGTGGCCTCGATCGCAATCTTGGTGGGACGAAACCTCTTTAGCACCTCGATGAGTTGCGCTATTTCCTGTTGGCGCTTCTGTGACATAACATCGTCAGCCTTCACGTTGTAGATGTCGTGTCCGGGATTCCCCATGTGATAGGTGCCGAGCACCAACACCTCGGCGCGAGCAGGCGCGGCTGACGTTGCCGCAGCCGATTGCTGCGATGCGGCGGGAGGTGTTGAGCGCATCTGTCCCGAGGCAATGGCCCAACTTACAAAAAACAAGCTTAACAAAACTACTAGTCGTTTATTCATGCCCCCTCCTCTTGGACGTGTCAGAAGAACTGCACGCGTATGACGGTTGAGTGTCCAGCGCAAAGAAAAGGTCCCTGCAGAAAAACTGAGCTTACTCCATGTGCCATTCCTGCTAACTTTCCCAATGATTCGCCAAAACTGGAGATAAGCTTTTTTGGTTAGCTTCATCGGTCGGTGATCCGGATCTACCGCTCCGCCAAGACAAGTGCCGTCTAACATGGCCTCAACAATGCGCGACAATAAGTTTCGCCAAGGTAACCTTCTTCGTTGAAGGCAGGGATGACAACTGAGATCAACATCGCGAGCATCAACCCATGAACCAAGTTGGTGACGCCCAACCTCAGAGTTCAGCGGGCGCGGAGAGAACGAACCAAGCATCCGAGTCCTGCAGATGGAAGTCGCGCTGTTCACACCCGGCTGTAACGATTTGCTCGGCGGGCTTGTCCGTAAGATTCTTCAATCCATGTGCTCATTGAGCTTCCAATATTTGTAACATATAAAAGCGGCGTAATTGAGATAGACGATATAAGGAAGAAAAACCCACGCGGCAAGCGACTCGATTCGTAGCAGGCAAACAAATAGAGCAATCGCAAACAACGGATAAGGAATGAACGCAACGAAACTAAGAAACAGGTTTTGAGCGCGGAAGAATACATAATTCCAGATCGCATTTGCTCCCATCATCGCCAAGAGAAGCATCAAAGCTACGGTCTTCACAACGCTATCGTCCTTGTGCCTGAGAATCCGATAGCTGATGAAGAAACAGATGACATAGTAAAGTATGCCGATAATAATCCAGATCCAGAAAGGTGGAGCATAAGGTGGCTTCCGGAGCTTTCCTAAGAAGGATTTCACGCCCTTTCCCGCGAATAATCCTTCCAACATTGCGGATATGGCGCAAATTAAGAGTGAAATCAGAAGGGCAGAAATTATTGACATGAATATTCAACAGCCACGAAGCGTTCGGCGCAGCGTGAATAAGGTGATGTTTGAGTGATAACACCGCGCAACTTTCCGCCTTGCTGTTTCCACGATAACTTAAACTCCGGGCGCACCTGTGTGCTTAAACCACTGTTCAGAAAACCATCGCAAGCAGGTTCAACTACTTCAACGGTAAAATCATGCATCAATTCGCTCAAGGATAATCGGATTTCTGAGCGAGATGCGTTAGCCGTAGGCAACCGTAGCGTGCCATTAACTTCGAGGCGGATGCGCGTCTGGGAGCAGATGAATTGTGAGGTCGTATTGAGGAACTGCACTAGCAGGCTGCTGAAAAACCGATGATTTGGAGTGGTTTCATCTTCGCCGCGTCTTTTTTTGTTTCGATTTGAGTTCTAGCAACGAGATTTGGTGACTATGTTTGGTTGTTTTGATTCATTCTTGCTTCGGGGAGCGACCTTTTCGCGCCCCGAGCACACTACTCCCTAAACGGTCACCAGTTTCCTCATTCTTACCAGGTTGTAAGCGGCGGTGGCGAAGATGAAGATCCAGTTGACGCGTTCGGTGCCGCGATGGCGCAGTTTGCGCAGCAAGCCCACCGACTTCAGCCAGCCGAAGATCTCTTCGATCCGTTTGCGCTTCTGTTGACTGATTTGATAACCGCTGTGACGGGTGGTGCGACCATCAATGGCCGAGCGGCGATTAGTGTTGTTCTGGGCCACGTGCGGCGTCACCTCCAGTTCGCGCAGGTCTTTCACGAAATCATGAGTGTCATAGTTCTTGTCACCGCCCAACGTCACTCGACCGTCGCCGCTGATCTCTCCAGCGAAGTCCAGCGCCGCGTCGCGCTCGGCGGTGCCGGTCGCCGGCGTCACGCAAGCAGAGACCGCCAGGCCATTGCGATTCTCCATCAGCAGATGGCCGGCGTAGCCCAGCTTCGCTTCTTTGCCTTTGCCCTTGCGGCACAACATCGAATCCGGATCAGTAGTAGATTGATGGGTTTCGTTCGAGCGCTTCTGGCCGTGAAAGTTCACCGTCGGATTACCAGGATCATCGGGCGGCGGCTCGTCTTGATGGTCCTTCGACTTGAAACTCTTCAGACTCGCCGCTGCTTCCAGCAACGTGCCGTCAACCGTGAAGTGCTCATCGCTGAGCAACTCGTACCCGCGTGCCTGCTCCAACACCCCCGCGAAGAATTCCTCAGCGATGTCGCCACGCAACAACCGCTCGCGATTCTTTGTGAAGGTGGTCGGATCCCAAACCCAGTCGTCCATGTTCAGACCGACGAACCAGCGAAACAGCATGTTGTAGTTCAACTCTTCCATCAGCAGTCGCTCACTGCGCACGCTGTAGAGCACTTGCAGCAACAACGCCCGCAGCAACTTCTCCGGCGCGATCGATGGCCGTCCCATCCGCGCATACATTTTGTCGAACTGTGGCGACAGTTCCACAAACACGGCATCGGCAATCTTGCGAATCGCGCGCAGCGGGTGGTTCTGCGGCACTCGTTGTTCCGGCGACAAGTAACTGAACATTCCCGCTTGCTGAAGGTCGTCTCCGCGCATTGGTTTTCTTTCTCCTGGTTGCGAGGTTGTACTACTCGCTACTATTACGTTGCACCATGCGCTAAAGTTACTTTTTCAGCAGCCTGCTAGGGGCAGCTTGAGCCTAGTACAACGAATCAGCCGAACCAATGATTACTATACTCAAAAGGACAATCAAGCCTGCGCTAATTTGCTTCACTGGGGCAGATCTCCTTTTTGGCATTCAACAACCTAAATACCGCAGCCCGCCAATTTCACGAGAAATCTTCGATGGGTCGGGAAACAGAAAGTTGAAAAACACTTCCCGCGCTCCGATCCAACGAAGTGCTGGGCCTCAGGTTCATGGGAAACGGACCACAGCATCTTCTATTGGCATTTCCATTCGGCGTTTTTCTGCCACGCCAGGCTTCGGCTTCCAGCCCTCACCGTTCACCAGCAACTTCCTTGACGGCAAAATACCCAGCAGGTTAAATGACTCCAGGACATAAGGCATTCCTTCTGATCCCAGGGGGGAGTTGCCATCCGTAATATGAAAGTGCAAATGCGGAGCATCCGCTTGTCCTGAGTTACCAAGCAAGGCTAGAACCTGACCACGATGGACGTTGTCACCAATCTTGACGCGAAAACTCTTTGGCTGCAGGTGCGCGTAGAAAGCAAAATGACCGTTGCCTAAGTCAAGAATAACATAATTGCCTCCTACTGTTTCTAGAGTAATCGGTACAGCTTTCGTATCGGAGGTTGGATCATTCTCCGGTACGCCATCATAAATATCAACGACTCTGGCATTAGCGACGGCGAGAACTTCCGCTCCGTAGGCTGACCAGTTGGCGTTCTGCGAAGGGTCGCCACGAAAGGCTTGTCCATCCGCTCCAATTCTCGTCCAGTCAGTAGCGAAGCGTTGAGCAATTCGCGCTTTGCCGTTGACCACTACTAACGTGCGTCGATGACTGTTGGTGTTGGACAAGGCACTCAACGCCACCCAGCTTTCGCCGCGTAGCGGCGGACTGATGACAAGCGGTGCGCTTCGATGGACGATCACAGGCGCGCCCTCAACAACCCTTTCTTCGCCATTCGCATTTGGTTCATCCGGCTTGAAGAAAAGCCGATGGCGCAAAGCGCGGGGCAGGTCGGCCTCTTGGTTCATCGTGATTTGAAGAAACACCACCGCGCGCATTCCGCCGCTGATAACTCGCTTGTCGGGCACATCGGAGGCGCCGGGTCTCGCAATTCGACTAGTGAGCTCAGCATCTTTGTAACTCGCCAACGGTAAAGTGTTCGCCGCGTCGTTAAGAACTTCAAGGCGAGTTAACTCAAGGTTTTTAGCGCGAAAATTTGTGATATGCAATTCGTAAAATAAGTGGACCTTGCCATTAGCTCTAACAGGAGTTGGAGCAACCGGGATTTCAAGGTCAACGGGAACCGTTGATAACTTTTGCGCGAGCACACAACGTGGATTGATACCAGTTAGGAGCAGTTGCAGGCTGATAGCCAGCAAGAATATCGAGATTCGTTTCATAATATCCTCTAAGACGTTTAGACGCCCATTTGTGTTAGCGGAGCAGGTCGGGTAAGGAGGCACTGTTGCCAGCGCCCCCTCCCCTAAGAACCGAGCGTGCCCCTTTCAAGGCACACGGCTTGCTCCGCAATCCCATACCCGCACTCCTTTCAGCTCACCTTACGGCTTGCTTTCCTGCTCCAAACACGAGCAGCAGAAGTACGGGCTTACCACGTTCCGCGTTTGTCCCTGAGCGGGTTAGGTCTCGCCTCTACGCCGGTGACACTCTCGTCTGCGGCCCGTGGAGTTAGGAGCCACGATCCCGATACTAATGCTGGTCACTTACCTTTTGGTCCAAGCCTATCAGCATCTTTGGCTTGCTCTCAGTAACGACGCTTAGCAGCGATTCACATGTGTTGACCGTACCGCTCAATCCTAGTCCCCGACCGCCTTGATGCTAGCAGTCGCAACCTCGTCTCACGATCCGGTTGCCACTCTCGAAAGAGCGAGGATACATTGTCCCAGAGGCTTCACACCGGAAAGTTGCCTCTCCCGCATGCTCCGGTAGGATACTGATGGCAGAACATCAGGTGATGTCATGGGTGCCTCCATCACAGCTACAAACGCGACCTCGTGTCGCACGTCGGGTAAGGAGGCACTGTTGCCAGCACCCCCTCCCCTAAGAACCGTGCGTGCCCCTTTCGAGGCACACGGCTCAAGCCTCTCAGAACGCCCCTTCTCAGATGACGCGGTGTGAACTAACAGCGTTGGACAGGTGTCAGCACGTTGGTGCACGTAAAAGTGTTGAGCCATGGCAAAGTGTCAGCAGCTCCGTGCAGTTAGTGGAGATACCTGGGTGGCAACTCATAGGGAATGGTACGCAGC
>JBOGOP010000115.1:0-15738 GCA_050747225.1 Pyrinomonadaceae bacterium | reverse complement strand
GCTCCGACCAAAGCGGTGACAGGTCACCGCACTCCAAAGAGTTGACTCATTCCGTCAGCGATTGACTAATTTTTCAACCATGCCGGCGTGATTACGACTTCAAGAATAAAGCTACCTGACTTGTAATTCGATCCCATGGTGTGCTGACTCACTTCGACGGTGTACTCACCAGTCTCGTCCAGGTCCGAATTCATGATGATGCCGCCGGGCCCGCCGTCCCCCTGTCCCGAGGGAAACTTCACCGTGCCCGCCATCGTCAGCCCGCGCGTAACTGGAATGATATTGACTACCATGTGATCGCCCTTCCTTGCCCTGATCACGTAACGCGGTCTCTCATTCGCGGGCGTAAACCTCCCAGGCACCTGCGCGCTAATGGCACCAATCGTGAAGCGAATTCGCGTCGGTGGACTCGCCTTTCCATGTGTCTGCGCGAGACTGGTTACGGGAATAAAGAGCAAGAATGTAATAACGACTATAGTGATTGACCATGAAGCGCCGAAGCTTTCTCGTGATTGTGTACTTGACGACATAGGATTACCACCCTCAGGATGTTTTCCGTTGTTGAATGTAGACCGAGGCGGTTGTATGCCAAAAGCTCTTTGGGGGTCAAGGTTCAAATTGTTCTACTTCTGCGTCTGTTGTTCGCCGCGTCCACGAACAAACCAAATGCGCAGAGGAGAAGTAAAAGATTCCTCGCATGTCGGTGGTGAAAGCACCACAATCCGTCCGACGCTAAAGTCCTCTATTCTGACCATCGTTCCTTACTTACATCTCTTGGTACTAAACAATGAGTAAAGTCAAAAGAACCATCTTAGAACCGCCTTCGTTCTGTCAGTATGCTGACGGTCAATGTGATCAGGATTTTGGCCTTGAAACGGCCAGTCATGCCATCTTTCTTTATCCAACCGAACCAGAAATAATTGCGAGTACGATTGAGGAGGCTGTGACAAGCCTACAGTCACTGGAAGGAGCCAAGCGGTGGTTGTCTTGGAAAGACTTCGGTGTTTTAGGACAGGTCATCTTTTGCAAAATCTGTATAAGTATGCGGTTCGCCGACTTCATAGTTGCAGATGTAACCACTCTAAATTTTAACCTTCTCTTCGAAATTGGGTATGCCGTCGGATTGGGCAAACCAGTGCTTCCGATCAGAGATACCAATCTCATGGGTGACAAGAAGAATTTTGACGAACTTGGGCTGCTTGATACTCTAGGCTGTTTAGATTTTCAAAATTCTCAAGCATTAGTCGACAAAATCTTACCCTATCATCCTCAGCCGATAGCGATTCAACTGGCGGATGTGAATCGCAAACAACCCATCTACCTTCTGAAGGCTCACGTTGAAAATGAGGGCCAGATTAGATTAATCGCGGCCACGAGAAAGTGACGGAAGCGGACATCATTCAAGCCGAAGTATCCTACTCTGAGGACGCTTTCAAGGACCTTTCCTTGGAACTGAGTGACGTTAGACCTACCTTCGCTGATGCGCCGTACGCATTTATCGGCTCTAAGTCGATTATGTCGCGAGCAGAAGTTGCTACGCGACTACTGCAAGTCAGCGTCAATGCTGATGAGCAAAGTCGAATTCTTGATCTATTGCTGTGGTTTGGCTTCTTCGGGATTCACGTCTATCCGGACGAAGAGAGGTATTCATATAACTTCAAATATGACCTGAAGCGAATGAAGAGTGGCTTACCTTCGCAGTTTGGATACTCAATTCATCCTGCCTTCCGCACTGCTTTAGGTTGCACTTAGGTTTCGAGGCTGGAACGCTACAGCCGCAGACTGACAAGCTGTGCCGAGCTCTTCTCCTTTTCATCGTCAAGCAATCACAGGCGAGTAGGGCACGGTCGCCAAAGCCGCGGGCAGCGAGACCGGCAGTTACCTCTTGCCAAATGGCCGTGACTCTTTTATCTGATGCCGATGCGCGCATCCTCTCTCAGAACCTTGTGGGTGGTGTCGCCCGTCCGCTCATGCCACTTCACGCAAGATGCGAGGATTCTTTGCGACAATGCGTAGCAGCGTCCGCGCAGCACCTGACGGTGCTCGGCGTCCTTGCTCCCATTCCTGCAACGTGCGAACTGAAACGCCAAGCAACTCCGCGAACTGCGACTGGGAGAGTCCAGTGCTTTCACGCACGCTGCTTACAGATGGCACGTTGATTACTCGACCATGCTCTCCGCGTTTGATCTCGCGAATGCCTTCAAGAATTTCCAGCCCAATATTCCGTTTTGATTTAGCCATCGATTTCTTCCTTAATTTTGCGAAGTAAGTTGGCTGAGATGTTTTCCATCACGTTCTTCGCGTAGAGCGTTAGCATCCATATTTGACCCTGGCGAGACTCTTGCATAGTAAATGACTCGAATGCCACCACGCTTGCCACGACGAGCCACACCCCACCGCAGCTTGCGCACGCCACCTGAGCCGGAAATGAGATCGCCCGCATCGGGATCTTTGATTAGGGCCTGCTGGAGATTTCCATACTCCTCGTCTGTTAAATACTGCACCACGAGTCTGGAAAAGAGCTTCGTTTCGATGAAGCTGTGCATCAAGGCAATTATACGGCAACGCCGTATCCCGTCAATGCGGGCCTTCTTTGTTGTGAGGAATGAACAGGCGAGCCGGGGCGGCCGCTGGGCTGACATGCCCGAAAGAGTGGTCAACGGATCCCAACCAACCCCTGCACCGATTGGATCAACTTCTCCGAGTCGTAGCCGACGCCGTCTTTGAAAACGATCTCGACCTTTTCGATGTCGGCAATGTTAGCGGCGGGATTTCCTTTCACCACCATCAAGTCAGCTTGTTTGCCGGCAGCGATGGAGCCGATGCGTGCGTCCTCTCCCAAATACTTTGCGCCGTTCAAGCTCGCAATCTGGATCGCCTCTACGGGTGTGAAGCCGGCTTCGACCAGCAGTTCAACTTCGCGCAGATCACCAAAGCCGGCAACGATGCCGCCATTGCCCGTAGGATCGAGTCCGGCGATTAGCAAACCACCAGCGGCGACGAAAGCGCGTTCGAAGTCCATCGACTTACGCACCAGGGCCGGCGTGGGTGAATCAGCAGCAACTCGTGAACGGTTTGTCAGGTAACGTACGCGAGCGTCAACTGACATGGCGTTTAGCACGCGGGGATTCATGATCGCGCTCGCGGCTCCAATTCCCTTCTGAGTTAAGGGCGCACCGGCTTCGAAGACCGGCAGCGTCGAGGTGATCGCAACCTTCTTCGCTACCAGGACGCGGATCGTTTCCTTCGCTGCCTCGCTGTTGAGATCGAGCTTCAGCAAGCTGGCGCCAACGCCGTTAGGACACACGTCCGGCTTTTTGTCAGCGACAAATTCCGAATCCGGAAGCAAGCCATGCTCGAGGTTATCGATGCCAATCTCCGCCGCTTCCCTGTAACCAACCGAACACAGGTGGCCGGTGACCTTGAGTCCGCGTTTGTGCGCTTCTTCCACGACTGCGCGCAGCTCGTCGCGGGTGATGTTCATGTAGGCCTTGAAAGAAGTCGCGCCTTGATCGGCCCAAAAGCTCACCACGCGACGCGCATCGTCAGGCCCGGTCAGCGTGTGCATCACTGGAGTGAACGAGCCGACGCCTTCGAGATACGGCGCGGTGACGTGCATCTTTGGGCCGATCATCCGGCCCGCGTCAATCAGCTTTTTGATCTCGAGATCGCTATCCGGGGCCACGCTGCCGGTGGTTCGAATCGTGGTGACTCCAAGCGCGAGATAAAGACGCGGGAAACTGCTCGACATGTTCGAGTAGATCGGTGGGTTGCCGCCCTGCGGGAAGAACATGTGGTCGTGCATGCCCACGAGGCCCGGCAGGACGGTGTAGTCTTTGAGATCGAGCACCTGCGCGTCTGCCGGTACATTAGTGGTTGCGCTCGGCGCTATCGATTGGATCTTGCCGTCCGCGATGACGATGGTTTGATCTTCGCGCGGCGCCGCGCCCGTGCCATCGATTACACGGACATGGGTGAGGGCCACGAGTCGCGCTTCGGCACGGATGAACTGCTGGCGGTCAGATTGCGGCGACTGCGCGATGCAAGTCACAAAAAGCGTAGACAACAGAAAGAGAGCGATTATGGTTTTCATGGGTTTCTCCGAGGGTGGTTATTATCATGAAACGGCGTGGCGTTGTCAGGTTTTATTTTGGACGGCTGAACTCAACCAGTCCGCGGTAGTGGACGACAGCGTAAAGCCTGGGGTTGCGCTGCGCTCCACTCCAGGCTTTATGCTGTCGCCCGCTACCGCGGGCTGTGGCGCGAATTCAACTCGGTGTTTTAATTCCCGCGGCAATCAATTAGAATCCACGCCCAACTGGCTAATCTCTCGTTTCAGGACTGGTGTGTCATGTTCAAAATAAATTTCCAATCTCGCCTAATCGCGACTGTGTCTTTGCTAGCGGCCTTAATCGCATTGGGGTCGTTGCCCAGAGTTCGTGCGGAAGACTGGTCACAGTTTCGCGGACCCAACGGGAGCGGGGTCTCAGCATCCAGCAATCTGCCCGTCGAGTTCGGACCCAACAAGAACATGATTTGGAAGACTGAGTTGCCTCCCGGCCATTCTTCGCCGGTTTTGACGAAAGACCGCATCTTCGTCACCGCGCACAGCGAAGTCAAGAATAAGGAGAAGGAACATTACAAACTGCTGGTCATCTGTCTCGACCGCCAAACAGGAAAGCTCCTATGGCAACGGGAGGTGCCACGTTCGCGCGAAGGTCGTTTGCAAAACGTGAATGGGCCTGCTTCGCCCAGCCCGGTCACCGACGGCGCGAACGTCTACGTCTTCTTCCAGGAGTTTGGGATGATTTCCTACGACAGCGCCGGCAAGGAACGATGGCGGTTGCCGCTGGGACCGTTCAACATGTTCTACGGCTTTGGAGCGTCGCCAATCCTCGTGGACGACAAAGTAATCCTTCCCATCGACCAGGACAACCCCAGCTCATATATGATCGCAGTCGACAAAAACAGTGGACGCGTGCGCTGGAAAGTTGACCGGCCCGTAGTTATCTCAGGTTACTCGACGCCGATCATTTATCAACCGAAACAGGGTCCGAAGCAGCTCGTCGTTCCCGAGTCGTTTCAGCTTTCAGCTTACTCGGTGGCAGACGGCAAGAGAGTTTGGTGGGTCCGTGGACTGGCTTGCGAAATGAAATCGATTGCCAGCAACGATGGCGAGTATCTGTACATTAACGGCTGGGGCTTTCCGCAGAATCAACCCGGACAGCAGGTCAAAACAATTCCCTTTGACGAGGGGTTGGCGAGGTACGACAAGGATGGTGACCATCAGATCGCTAAGGCAGAAGCCACCGGCACCGATTCGATGGACAAAATGTTGAGGGACGCATTCGAAGCCTTTGACATGGACCGGGATGACAAGTTGAACGACAAGGATTGGGAAGTGTTTCGCGGGATGATGGCTTCAGAGAACGGGCTGTTAGCGATTAAGATGGGGGGACAGGGCGATCAAACTGCGACGGCGATCCGTTGGCGTTATCAAAAGCCGGTGCCGCAGGTTCCTTCCACACTCCTCTACAAAGGCGTGCTCTACATGATCAACGACAGCGGGATCCTGATCTCGTTTGATCCGGCCACCGGACAAGTGCTCAAACAAGGACGGCTGCATGGTGCGATTGATAAATACTTCTCGTCTCCCGTCGCTGCCGACGACAAGGTAATCCTGATCGGACAGGGCGGCCAGGTGTCTGTGTTGAAGGCAGCCGGCGAATGGGAAGTACTCGCGGTGAACGAGTTGGATGACGAGTGCTTTGCGACACCCGCAATTGCAGATGGGCGGATCTATATCAGGACTCGAAGCGCGCTGTACTCTTTTGGCAAGTAGGGATCTTTACGATCCACGAAGTTACACGAAATCACACTCGACATTTTTCGTGTCAGTTGGTGTCTTTTCGTGGATCGTTCCTGAAACCAACTCCACCCTTCATCACAAACACGCCGCGTGATTCAGTTGACGCCAACATCCGGCGCTACCGCCGCTCGGTTCCGTAATGTCCTCTGATTCCTAAACTGACACACTAACGAGCACCAGACCCGGGTCAAGCAAAAATCTTGACAACCAGTGCGCGCGCTATTAGATTCGCCAACCCCAAATCTTAAAAAACTGCCGGGCGGCCATCCGCCTCGGAAGGAGACGCTTAATGAATATCACCCTTGTTCGTCGCGTAGGCTTTGCCTGCTCGGCGTTGGTTGTTCTTGTTCTCTTGATGCTGCCGATTGTGCAATACGCGGCGACCATTCCAGGTGAACTCGAAGCCTGCATTAACCCCGGTAACGGCGGCATGAGACTCGTAGACGCAGGCGAAGCCTGCCATAACAATGAAACGCGGGTGACCTGGAACATTACCGGGCCTCCGGGACCGGTTGGCCCTGTCGGACCGGCTGGACCAACCGGGCCGGCGGGTCCCGCTGGTCCGCCGGGACCGTCATCGGGCGGACCACCCTTCGTCTGGGTTTGCACTCCTGCGCACTTTCCCAACGCGGGCAGTAGCACAGGCAACATCTACGTCTTTAACGGAAGTCCCTCCACTGCTAACGTCGCGGTGAACTTTCTCGATAGCACTGGAAACAACCTTGCCGGAATTACTGTTCCCGGTGCAGTCCCAGCAGCGACCTATCCGGGCGAGGCGGGAGCTGCAACGTCTCCGCTTCCCGCAGCAAACACCCGAAACGTTCCTTTTGCCACACCCACCACGGGCGGTCCCGGATTCGATGGTGTTACGAATGTCTCGTTTAGTGTCAGGGTAACCTCAGACCAACCAATCGCAGTTGGGGCCGACTTCGTCTTCAGTGGCTTCCATCCAATACCCTGCAGCCTTTTGCCGAAATAGATTGGGTAAGAAAGGGGTAACAGGGGAAGAGGGTAAAAGGGGAACAGGACAACAGGAAGAGCGGCCTTTGCTTTCGCTTTGCCTCTTCCCCGTTTACCCTCCTCCCTGTTACCCCTTCCCTTTTTCCCCGCCTAGGATTTCTTCGCGTAGTAGCCCTGGCGGTAAAACAATTGCGATTTGTTTTGGCGCAGCTGCGGGTTGATGATTTCAATCCTTATGCGCCGGTAGGAACCGTCACGGTTCTTGTTTGTCGGTGCATAGCCGATCACGTATTGTGAGCGCAACTCCTCATTGATCTGCGCAAACGACGCCTGCAACTCATCGGGTCGTGTAGGAAAGAACGCGCGGCCGCCGGTGCGATCAGAAACCTTTCGCAGGGCACCGGAGTCAAGTTTCCCGTCCGGAAAATCCCGATCGCGAAAAGCAATCGAATAAATCGCGACGTCAGACTTCACTGCAAAGTCAATAACGTCCTGTTTCTTGATCGTGCTGATGGTATCGTCGCCATCTGAGAGCAAGACAATCGCGCGCCGCGTGCCTTCCGGAGCTTTGGATAACAGATCTTCAATCGCCATCCACATTGCATCCCAAATTCCGGTGTAGCCGCTGGGATCCTGCTCCTTGGGCAGCGGGGCATCGCCATTGGCTATTAGTCGTTCGTTCTCCGGCGATATCTCAATCTTGACACGTGCAATCCCGCGGTGGAGCCTGGTCAATTCGTTGGTCGGTTGCTGTTCGACTTTCGGCACGCCGGTAAACGACACCACTGCGGCTCGATCTTTGTCGGGCCTGATCACTGAATCGACAAATACGCGCGCGGCGTTTTTTTCCTCATTCAGAACGGCCCTTTGCGAGTCGCTTGTATCGATAAGGAGTGCTAGCGAAAGCGGCCGATCGGTCTGGCGTTCGAAAACACTGACGGTCTGCGCTACGTCGTTCTCAAAGACTGCGATGTCAGGAGCTCGAAGCGAGGTTATGAAGTGACGATCCTTATCAGTCGCCGTGAAGAGCGAGTTGACCAGATCGGTTTCCACGCGGATCACCTCAGCCTCTGGTTCACTTGGTGTTTTCGGAGGCGTTGGAGTCGCGACTGGCGCGATCGGGATCGTGCCGGACTCTCGCGGCGCTGCCGTAGCAATGAAAGGGGCAGTCCCCCAGTTGGGAACTGCCCACACCATTGCTATCAGAGCGCCCAATGTAATGAACAGGGTTGCTCTCATGCGATTACGGGGTTAGTGGCTAACTCAGTAACGGCGGTTTCGGTTGCGCAGCTTATACGTGTACAGGGCAGAGCCACCAGCGCCGCCGAGCGCACCAATCGCCGCGCCCTTCTTGCCACCAATCAAGCCACCAATAATCGCGCCGCCACCAGTACCCATGGCTACCGTGAGCTTGTCACGATGTTTTTGCCAGAAGCTACGGCCCTGTGGCCTTGAAGAGTAGGAAGTGCTGGCATGTGCATAGCGACGGCCGGCATTTCGATAGACTACCCGAGACGCAGAGCTGCTAAGCTGAGTCCCCGACGCACCAGATTCGCAGGCTCGGAAGCCGTCCGCAAAGCCTGTTTTGTAAGCAGTCTGTTCAGACGCTGAACTAAACTCGGCCGGAACGAAAGAGTCCCTGCTAGACGCAGTGGCCTGGTATTGCGCGTCAGTGGCCGGAATAGTTGAAGCTGTGCTCTGCTGCGGCTCAGCAGTGGCGGTCTGACTTCTTGAGTGCATCACAACAGCACCCACTGACCCACCAATCAGGGCAGCAACCAAAGCAACCGGAAGCAATTTATTTGTCATAATCATCGTTCTATTTCTCCTTACGCTGACGTGTTCCCAGCATTAACTACGGAGGGATTCAGCAACATGCGTTCCTCGGAGGATTGTTTTTCTTTTCAGTGCCCAGATTCTATGACGAATCGCCGGTTCGTTGAACGAACTAGCCGAAATGCAAAGAGTTTACAATCCAAATCCAACATAAGCATTTTCCACCGCAGGCAACGACTACCCGATATGGAGTCACTCCATGCTCTATATCGAATTCGATTAGGACAGCACTCCTGTCTGTCCACTATTTAGGTTTAGGTCGAAGTAGGGGACAGGCAGGAATGTCCGTCCTACTAAAGTACAAAAGGCCAGGGAAAAATCCCTGACCTTCCGTGTTTAGAGTGGAACGTTTCTTAAGCCGCGCGTTGCGCAGGCTGCTTACTGTCACGCAGGAGTTCGAGCGCCTTCTTCATCTGAAGATCTTCGACCGGTGCTTTTGGAGCGGCCGGTTCTGGAGCTACCTGCGGCTTATCAGGTGACTGACCCTGCTTGACGGCAGGATCGTCATCATTCCCAGTGAGATCGTCGGGGTCGATTGCATCGGCGAGTTCAGGCCGCGCGACTTTGACTGAAGGCTCGACCCCGGAGTGGCTGCGATCCTCACCCAGAAAAGGTTTTCCAGTTGCGGATGCCCATTTGATTGTCGTCAACAGCAGACCATCACCACCTCGCAACGTGAATAGCTGTTGCTCGGCGCCAGCGCCGAAACTCTTCTCGCCAACAACCTGACCACGACTTCGTTCGAGCAATGCAGAGGCGACCACTTCTGCGGCCCCTGCCGTGCCAGAGTCAATCAACGCTACAACCGGGCCGGAAAAAATCATGGCCTTCGGGTCAGCGGTAAACGTCTTTAAAGATTTGCCCTCGCGACCTGAGGTCTGAGCAACAGTGCCGTCTTTGATGAACAGATTGGCGACCGCCACCGCTTCGTCAATGGAGCCGCCGGCGGTGCCGCGCAGATCCACCACCAGCTTCTGCGCTCCTTGTTTGACTAGATCCTGAAGACGTCCGCGCGCGTCGGCGGCTTCTCCATCCGCGAAGCTATTGATCCGCAGAATACCAATTCGTCCAGCTTCCATTCGGGCCTCGGCCGCCGGGGAACGAAACGCGCTGCGTTTCACCGTCAGCGTGAGCGGACGCGTGTTCGCGCGCAGAACGCGCAGTTTTACTTCCGAGCCGGCGGGGCCGTTCAAAAGCTGCTTAGCGTCGTAGAGGGAAATATCACGAGTTGCCTTGGCGTCGATGTATTCGATGATGTCGCCGGCGCGAATTCCAGCCTGGTCAGAGGGTGAACCTTTCATCGGCGCGATGACATAGAGATAAGACGCAACCTGAGAAAGTTCAGCCCCGATCCCAACCTGATTGTCCTTCGACTCTTTTCCAAACTCACGAACCTGTTCCGGTGTTAGATAAGTTGAATAGGGATCGAGTCCGTAAGCGAGGCCGCGTAGTGCGCCGGCCCGGACCTTCTCCATGTTTGGTTCGTCTACATAATCATTTTGAATATGTTGCAGCACACTCTCAAAAATCCTGAGCTGTGCATTCGGATCGTTGGCTGGTTGCTGGGCGCTCGTAGAGAGCAAGCCGCCAATAAGTGTATAAAGAGCCAAAGTGGCTGACGCGAGAATCAGTGCGAACTTCGTGCGAAATGACATTATTTACCTCGTGCTTTGCGTTATGACGAAACGTGAAAAACCGCTTGCGAACATGCGCTTTTCGTTAGCCAGTCGTATCATACAGGCGGTTAGAGAAGGGTGCAACTTAACTTTATTGGGCATTTGTTCAGGCTTTTTGCGATTTTACCAGGCTGACTTGAGCCCACTCGTAAAGCTCGATTCATGGCAACGGCCGATCAAAAACATGCGACGGGAACCCCGCGGGCTCCCATCATCGCCCTGGATCTTGGCGAAAAACGCGTCGGCGTGGCGGTCTCGGACGCATTATCAATCGCGATTACGCGTCTCGAGGCGCTGCCTCGTACCAACTGGAAACGAATGCTTCGCGACGTCGACCATCTAATACATCGCTTTGACGCTCAAACTGTGGTAATTGGTTTACCGCTGCGCTTGAATGGTTCCACCGGCGATGCGGCATTGGAAGTTCAGGCACTGGCGGTCAAGTTCGCGCGCTCACTAACCGTTCCCGTTTACTTGCAGGACGAGCGGCTCAGTTCCGTTGAAGCGGAGGAAAATCTTCGGTCTGACGGTCATAAGACAGAACGGGTTTCCGCGCTCGTTGATAGTGAAGCGGCGGCTGTGATTCTTCGAGATTTCCTCGTTAGCGATCAGGAAAGAGCCCTGGTGTCGCCTTCAGAGCAAACTCTTTAGTCCCGAAAACTCTCTAAACAATTCACATGAAACGCATCCTTTTGGCTATTGGTTTGTTGGTATTGCTGGCGGTGAGCGCCTCCGCCGTCTGGGTTTATCGGGATCTTCACACCCCGATCAAACACGGAAGACAGGGACAGTACGTTGAAATTGCGCGCGGCTCCTCGCCGGCATCGGTGATAAATAAGTTGGCAGATGAGGGGATCATCAAGCACAAGTTGCCGTTAACGCTTTACCTTAAACTAACCTCCAACGGCTCGCAGTTGAAAGCCGGCGAATATGACTTCCCTTCGCCAATTTCGCCGCTCGGTGTTTTCGCAAGACTCCGCGAAGGCGAACAGCGACTCATCAGGCTGACGATAGTTGAAGGTTGGACCCGTTGGGACATTGCCAACGCCATGTACAAAATTCCGGAACTGAAATTGGATGATCCAACTGCCGCATTACCTTTAATGAACAACGTGAGCCTCATAAGCGATCTGGATCCAAAGGCCACGAATCTCGAAGGCTATCTCTTCCCAGACACCTACGACTTTCCTCCTGATACAAAGCCGGCTGAAGTGATTGCCATGATGGTGAAACGCTTTCGCAAGGAGTGGAAACCGGATTCGTCGCAGCGCGCACAACGCATGAACCTGTCTCCACGCGAAGTTGTTACGATAGCCTCATTGGTAGAAACTGAAGCGAAACTCAGCGAGGATCGCCCGCTTATCGCCTCCGTGATTCACAACCGCCTGCAGAGGCAAATGGCCTTGGCCGTTGACTCGACGGTTATCTACGCTTCGAAGCTCGAAGGAAAATGGCGGAACGATGGAAAGGTTTACAAGAGCGACGTCGAACGGCGTTCGCCTTACAACACGCGTTTACATTCCGGTCTCCCGCCCGGACCAATTGCCGCGCCCGGCAGGAGTTCGTTGGAAGCAGCGCTCAATCCAGCGCAAACGGATTATCTCTATTACGTTCGTGAGCCGGCACGCAATGATGGTAAGCACAATTTCTACAGCAACAGCAGCGATTTTGAGGGCGGCGTGAGAGCACTGCGCAATTGGGAACAGCAAAGAGACGCAGCAGCGGTAAAGTAATTATGGCGGCGAGATCTTAGTAACAGTAGTCGTCCTTGAAATTCATGAGTTGTTAATCTATTCTCGTTTTGCGATCTCCGTTGCAGTCCTGGTAACCGGTACCAATCGACAAAGGTGTTCTTATGATGAAGTTTGCAAGTCTGACTTTGATTATTTTGTTTAGCGCCATTTCGGTATTAGCTCAGGGCAAAGGTGTCGACAATAGTGGCGCGCGCGTTCGCGACAGTGGCGCAAACGGCAGCAACAGCGTAAAGACGGATACGGGCGCCGGCAGAGGCATTGATTTTGGCAAAGGCAAGACTCCTGAAGTGCCGCCAATTCCCAACCCTTATCGCTTCGCCGCGCGCCGTGACGTCATCATAAATGCGATCACGGACCTCATGGGCGACCGTAAGTTGATTGTGGACGAAGCCGCTTCGAAACCTGACGAGGGAATAATGGTTAGTCAGCCCTATACGTTCATCAAAGGCGCGGTGGTCAGTCAATCCGAATTAGGCCGTTATGCAAATATTACGACTGACAGTTCGCGTGGCTGGACGCGCGGGCGTTACACGATAACTGTCGAGGTCCAACCCATTGACGGGAACAATGCCAACGTCTCGGTGAACGCAAAAATCGAAGGCCGCACCGACGGAGCTACCGGCGCGGAATGGACTACGCTCCCTACTTCCAGCTTGGCTGAGCAGGAGTTCCTCTCGGCATTGATCACAAAGATAACTGGCGCTCCACCTCCGGGCCACGTCGAGTAATCAATCTGTCTTGCTGGTTAATGTAATACTTGAATTAGACTTAGTACACAGATGATCGAATCTCACCAGGACGAACTATTCGTTGAACCAAAAGGCTCGGCAACGGCGAAGTTGGTCGCGGCGCTTGCGGCGCTCGTCATCACAGCTGTGGTGTTCGCCGGCTACACGCTGTTAAGAAAGCGACACGCTGAAAACACCGGTTCGTTGGCCTCGTCGCAGACTGCCGCCAACGATTTAGCCAAACCACCCAGAGCATTGATCATAGTTGACGAGGCGCTCTTGCAAGGTGGTAAGACAACCATCGGAGGCATCGTCAGAAACACCTCAGCTGAGAAACTAGAGGGATTGTCGGTTGAATTAGAGCTAAGGCGTCGAAAAGACGGAGTGATGGAAACACGATCAATTCCCCTGACTCCTGCGCTCCTTGAATCCCAGCAGGAAGGCCGTTACGTATTGGAATTGAAAGCTCAGGATTATAGTCTGGCCCGGCTAGTAGGGTTGACGGGCGGTCCGAATTCTTTGCCGTTACCTTTCACCACGGCTCAGGGACAGAAGCGTCCGCTTGAGCGACTCGAGCCTAAGACGATTGTGGGCAGACCGTCAGGAAAGGGCGGTGAGTTTCTAAACTCACCAGAAAGTCCCGCTCGCGTGCCCTGACCCGTTGCTAAAGAAACTTCTGAGGTGTCTACAAGAGATTCGGGCTAAACAACCATCCGGTTCAAGTTGTCGATTAGAAGTCGGCATGGCGACGAAAGTTAAGGCTGCTTCTAAGCTAAACGTCCTGGCGGTTGGTGGTTTGAGCCGAGCAGGATTCAGTAGAGCGATTGGCTGGTGCAACGCGGCGGCTTTGATACTCGTCCAACAATAGCTTCGAGATTCCCTCGGCGGTTAGTCTTCGCTTGAGAATGATGACTCATAGGTTGTTAAAGCTGGCGATGAGTTTTGGCAAGGCTCTGATTGTCGTTAGTTTGGTTGCAACGCCTCTCACCCTATCTAATGGGCAGCGCATAGCCCGTCTGCAAAAGCCTCTTACTGATGATCCTGCGAAAGCCAATGACAAAGAGCCGTTAACTGTGGTCGAAGAGGAAATGAGGGCGAAACGCGCGATTAAAGCGGCCGATAAAGAACACCAGGAGAACCTGGGGCGAGCGCGTGACCTTTCATCCCTCGGTCTTTCCATAGTCACTTCATTCAAGCAGAAGAACAGGCTCGATCAGGAAGACATCAAGAAGCTTGAGAAGGTAGAAAAGCTGGCGAAGGGAATCCGTCGCGCCGCCGGTGGTTCCGAAGATAAAGTTGAAATGGAGAAGCCTCCAAAAAATCTCCAGGCTGCGATGGATATGTTGAGCGACTTGAGCCAATCCCTAAAAGACAAGGTCGAGAAAACACCCAAGCATGTGATCTCCGCGACTGTCATCGATGAAGCTAATGTTTTACTTGAGCTCATTCGCATCGTTCGTACTCTGCCCTCCAAGGTGTAACACTTGTCCCAGAATTCCCGGCAGCCAACTCGTCGGAAACTAAAGGCGCTCGCCGCACTGGCAATTGCTACGTTTGCATCACCTACCCCTCTCCGCTCTCAACAAGATGACGATGTGATTCGCACTAACACGGAATTGGTAGTGCTGAACGTGACCGTGACAGACAAGGCTGGACAGTATGTGCCGGGTCTGCATCTTTCCGATTTCACGATCTTCGAAGATGGCAAGCAGGTTCCACTGGAAGTAATCTCAAGTTTCAGCCTTCACGAGTCCCCATTCGCGTCAGCTGTGCTCCTCGATACCTCCGGCAGCATGGAGAGCCGGCTTTCGCTGGCTCGTTCGGCTGCCATCCGCTTCCTGGATAGACTGCGTGATGAAGATGTTGCCGCTGTCTACAAATTCGATTCAAAGGTGGAACAAGTGCAGGAGTTCTCGGGCGGTCGCGATTTGGCGCCGATGGCCTACGGTGTAAAGGCAACCGGGATGACCACGCTCAATGATGCGATTGTTGACGCATCGCAGGCTTTGGCAATCCGGCCGGAGAAGCGCAAGGCAATCATAGTGTTGTCTGACGGACTGGACACCTTCAGCAAAGCCTCCGCTGACAAGGCTGTTGAGAGCGCCCTCGCAATTGGCGCGAGCATCTATACCGTAGACATGTCGGCAACCGATGGAAACGCGTCGCGCAATCAGCAGAGTGCGTCAATTTTGAGAAGTTTTGCTGAGAAGAGCGGTGGGCGATTTGTTGCGACACCGGGAGGTCCGGCGTTGCGCGACGCATTCGCTAGTATTGCAGATGAGCTGGGCCACCAATACACCATCGCCTTTCGTCCGCTGAATCAGAAACGGGATGGCAAGTGGCACAAACTGGAAGTGAAGCTGTCTCGTACTGACTTAGCAGTGAGATCTCGTAAGGCTTATCGGGCCCCGAAAGGCTAGCACCTTGCGCTGGGAGCCAGTAGTTCAGAGTTCAAGCTTTAGCTTGTTCCTACCAAACCACAACCTAAAGGTTGAACTCTGAACTGTTAGAGTGTTCCACTTCTCAGGCGCGGGTCGTCTTGTTAAGCGACTTCTCGCGATGCCTTTCCAAAGCAAGTTCAACCAATACATCAAGCATTCGACTGTAACTCAACCCTGAAGCCGCCCACATTTTAGGGTAGCCGGAAACTTCAGTGAGTCCGGGCATGGTGTTCAATTCATTTATTAATAATTTCTTCGAGTCGCGCGTGAGGAAAAAGTCGACACGGGCAAGGCCGGCGCCGTCGATCGACTGAAACGCCTGGATCGCCATTTTTTGAATTTTCGTGCTTAACGACTTTGAGATCGGCGCCGGCACGACGAACTCGACATGCCCTGTCTTCGTGTACTTTTCGGTGTAATCCAAAAATGCCGCCGACGGATCGTAGACGACATATTCTCCAGGCAGACTAGCCT
>JBOGOP010000114.1:0-16008 GCA_050747225.1 Pyrinomonadaceae bacterium | reverse complement strand
CTGCTTGCATGCGAAAATTGCTCGTCATCATCAACGTCATGGTTCGTGACAGCACCTGCTGGAAATCCAGGGAGGAACCAGTTTCTCCTTGACTTCCAACACAGTTGCTACCGCGAGGTCGTACCGACCTCACTCGGCGCGAGCGTAAGCTTGGCCTTTCCCCCAACTTCTCCTTTCCATTTTTTCGTGGTGGCGGCTGATGCAACAAAACAATCACCACAAACGTAGCTAACTACATTCGCCCCGTTTGCGTCGATCCGTATGGGCAGTGATAATCAGAGTGGTTCCCCCGACAACAAAACGTTTTTGAAAGACTCCCAAATGGAATACCTCAAGGAAAGCATTTTCCGTTTACTCATCGCATTCTCTCTGTGCGCATTTTCAGTGATGTTCTTCGCCGGCTGCGCGAACAAAGCCGCTCAGCAGGGAGGTTTCGAACGCCCACCAGCGCCGGTATCGGTGACCGCAGCTGTTGCCGAGGACGTCCCTACCTACCTCGACGCAATCGGCAAGACGGTGGCGCGCGAAGTTGTCACCATCCAGCCGCAAGTGTCAGGCCGCATCACCAAAATTCATTTCACTGACGGTGCGAACGTGAGGAAAGGCGACATGCTGTTCACGATCGACACGCGGCCTTTCGAGGCAAATCTGAGCCAGACGCGCGCAAATGTGGCGAAAGATCAAGCGTTGAAAAAGCAGGCCGAAGCGAATCTTACCAGGGAACTCGCACAGGCGAAGTGGGGTTTAGTGCAGGTCAATCGCTATAAGGTATTAGCCGAGCAGGGCGTCGTCTCGCGAGAGCAGTATGAGGAGTTTCGCGCAAACCTGGATTCGCTTAATGCGAATGTCGGCTCTGCTCGCGCCGCGGTTAACAGTGCGGCTGAAACTATCAAAGTCGATACCGCTGCGGTTGAGAGCGCGAAGGTCCAACTGAGCTACTGCTTCATTCGCTCGCCGATTGATGGCCGCGCTGGCCAGCGCCTGGTGGACGTAGGAAACGTGGTTAATCCCGGCGGCCCGTCAGGCAATACCGGTTCGAATGGCGACACTGCGGACAGCGGCAAAGGCTTACTTGTGATTGAGCGATTGGATCCTATCTACGCTGACTTCACTATTTCGCAGGGCAGTCTTGCCAGTGTCCAGCAGCAGATGCAGGCAGGCCGGCTAAGGACCGAAGTGCGGCTGCCTGAAACTGCTGACGAGCCGGTTATTGGTCAGCTCACATTTCTCAACAATGCCGTAGCGGATACGACCGGCACGGTGAATCTGCGCGCCACAATTCCAAACGGGGGACATATCTTTTGGCCGGGAAGGTTTGTCAATATTCGTCTGGTTTTGAACACAATACATCAAGCCGTCTTGGTGCCTGCTTCAGCGCCACAGATGTCTGCCAAGGGCTCGTTCGTATACGTGGTCAAGCAGGACTCAACCGCCGAGCAACGTCCGGTCTCGCTGGGTCAACGGCAGGGAGATTTGATCGTAGTTGAAAACGGAGTAGTCGCAGGCGAGAACGTTGTCACCGCCGGCCAGCTTGGCGTTACGCCGGGTGGCAAAGTGCATATTGAGCAACCGGCGAGTCCAGCCGGTCAGGCGGCTGGTGCTGGAGCGAAGTAATTAAGTACCGGAAGCGTCAACTCCTTGGAGTGCGGCGACCTGTCGCCGCTTTGGTCGGCGGCGGCCAGGCGCCGCTTGCATGAGAATTCTTCAACTAAAGAAGATCGCGAGCTGGTCAACATCAGGCCAAAGCGCCGACAGGTCGGCGCACTCCAAGGAGTTGACGCTTGGGTTGCTCAATTTCTTTGGCAATTGATTATTAACTAATGAACCTCTCCGAACCATTCATCCGGCGACCCGTCATGACCGCGGTGCTGACGCTCTCAGTAATCCTGTTCGGCGTACTGAGCTACATGCAACTGCCGGTTAACGATCTGCCCGCGGTGGACTATCCGGTTATCCAGGTGTTGGTAGGTTATCCGGGCGCCAGTCCGGATACGATTGCGAATAACATCGCCACGCCGCTCGAGCGTCAGTTCATGCAGATCAACGGACTCGAGGTGGTCACCTCAACGAGCACCCAGGGCGTAGCAACCTTCACGCTTCAATTCGCGCTTGAAAAAGATATCGATGCCGCCGCCACCGATGTGCAGACGGCAATATCGCAATCCATCGGCAGCCTGCCTGCCGACTTGCCATCGCCGCCGACCTATTCGAAGAGCAATCCTAACGATCAGCCGATCATGTACATCGCGATGACCAGCGACTCCGTGACGGGCGGTCAGCTTTACGACTACGCCAGCACTCAGGTGGGTCAGCGGCTCAGTATTTTGCCCGGCGTGTCGCGCGTGAACGTCTACGGCACAAAGTCGGCAATTCGCATCAAGGCAGATCCGGCGGCGTTGTGGGCGCGCGGTATCTCGATTGACGACCTGAGCGCGGCGATCAAAAGCGGCACCAGCTACACCGGGGCAGGGCAGTTAGACAGCAGCACCGGCACCGCGATACTGCGGCCGCAGGGTCAACTCGAAACCGCCGAACAATACAGCAACCTGATTGTCGGCGGTACCAGCGACGCGCCGGTGTATTTGCGAGACGTGGCGGCGGTTAAGGACTCCGTTCAGGACGAGCGCGTTAACATGCGGTTCTGGGTGCGCGGTTACGAAGTGCCGTCGGCCACTGTAATCGTTGCAGTCAACCGGCGCGCGGGCGCGAACGCGGTAGAAGTCTCCAAGAGCATCCGACAAATTCTGCCGCAGGTCAGCAATCAGTTGCCGGGCTCAATTCGCGTCACGCCAATCTATGATCGTTCGTTGAGCATCGTTCACTCCGTCACAGACGTCGAAACTACCCTAATCATCGCGTTCGTTCTGGTGGTGATCGTGATCTTCGCCTTCCTTGGTCGCGCCACCGACACACTCATTCCGACAGTGGCGCTGCCCCTGTCGTTGCTCATCACCTTTATTGCGATGAATGCACTCGGTTACAGCCTCGACAACCTCTCGCTGATGGCGTTGACCCTGGCGATCGGGTTCCTGGTTGACGACGCGATCGTGTTTCTGGAAAACACCGTGCGCCGGATGGAACGCGGCGAGGAACCGTTTGCCGCTGCTATTAACAGCGCCAAAGAGATCAGCTTCACGATTATGTCGATGACGATCTCGCTGGCTGCGGTGTTTATTCCGCTCGTCTTCATGACCGGCCTGGTGGGTCGAATCTTCCGCGAGTTTGCCGTCACCATCGTGATTGCGATCTTCGCCTCCGGTTTGGTTTCGCTGACGCTGACTCCCTTGATGTGCGCTCGATTGCTGAAACCGCGTGGGGAAGGCACGAAGAAAACGTGGATGGAACGCGTAATCGGCGGCATCGAGCGGCGCGTACTCGCCCTCTATGGCGGATCGCTTTGGTGGTTCCTAAGACATCGCTGGGTCTCTCCGGTGATCTGGGTTATCTGTCTCGCCGGAACCATCGTGCTCTTCATTCTTGTTCCCAAGGCGTTTTTGCCGGCGGGCGATAGCAGCGTCATCTTCGGCGCCTTCATCGCGCGCGAAGGTTCGTCGCCGGCGCAAATGCGTGAGCTGCAGGATCGTGTAGATCAAACTCTGCACCAGGATCCGAATGTGATTACCGATTTCACCATGACCGGCGCGACCGGATTCCTGGCGGCAAATCAGGGCATCACGTTTACATTCATCCGCCCACCCGAGCAGCGTAAGCCTATTCAGGAAGTGACCGCGGAGATGATGGGTAAACTCAACACGATTCCCGGCGTGTTCACCTTCCTGCGTCCGTTTCCCGTTTTGGATATCAGTACGGGAGTAACTAGTCAGCAGCAGGGCCAGTATGCTTACGCCGTCTCAGGCGCGGATCCTGAGCAGGTCTATGGGGTCAGCGAGAAGCTAATGGGCAAGCTCATGGCATACCCGGGCTTCCTCACCGTTTCATCAGACTTCTATCACAACACTCCCAACCTCAATATCGATCTGCGCCGCGATCAGGCAAAGACTTACGGCGTATCTGAGGCGAAGATCCTGACGATGTTGCGTAACGCTTATTCGCAAAACTACCTCTACCTGATCAAGAAACCAGAGGATCAGTATCAGGTGATACTCGAAATGGCAGACGAGTCTCGCGCGAATCCCGAAGACTTGAAGAAGCTCTACATAAGGTCTGACGACGGACAACGACTGGTGCCGCTGGGCGAGTTGGTGACCTGGAAAACAACGCTCGGCCCGCAGACCGTGAACCACCTGAATCAGTTTACGAGTGTGACCCTCTTCTTCAATCTCAAACCAGGCGTAGCCCTCGGCGAGGCGACCAACTTCATCAACAAGACGGCGGCGGAGGTTGTTCCATCTGGCGTGCGCGGGGAACTGGTTGGCGAGGCACAGACTTTTGCTAACACCGTCACCAGCCTGACGGTGCTGATGGCGCTCGCGGTTTTCGTGATGTACGTGATCCTGGCAATCCTCTACGAAAGCTACGTGCACCCGCTGACGGTGCTATCGACGCTGCCCACCGCGTTGGTCGGTGGCTTGTTAACACTGCTGCTGTTTGGACAGGAGGCGTCGCTCTACGCTTTCGTCGGCATGTTCATGCTGATGGGAATTGTGAAGAAGAATGGAATCATGATTGTCGACTTCGCGCGCCAGCGAGTTGACGCCGGGGAGTCGGCCGAGCAGGCAATTCACGACGCGAGCATGGATCGCTTTCGCCCGATCCTGATGACCACGCTGGCCGCAGTCTTTGGCGCCATGCCGATTGCCATTGGCTTTGGCGCCGATGGCGCTTCACGTCGCCCGCTGGGGTTGGTCGTAGTCGGCGGCCTGGTGATCTCGCAGTTCATTACGCTCTACATCACGCCCGTGATTTATCTCTACCTCGAGCGGTTCCAGGAAGATGTCCTCGACCGTACGTCGTTCTTCGGCTCGCGTAAGGTGCGGAAAGCGGTCGTTGCCGACACGCCGGCGGAACCCAGCAGCACATAGCCCTTCAAGCCTTTACTGGAATCGCGGGCGTCGCGCCGGCAATTCTCAAGCGATTTGCTGGGAGCGCGGGCGTCCCGCCCGCAATGAGCGCGGAGCGCGAAGCAGGCCAAGGGCAGACGGTGGTACAAATCAAGAGGGTTTGGCCTGGTTTGCTGAGTTTTCAAAGACTTTCTTCGCGCTCCGCGCTCATTGCGGGCGGGACGCCCGCGCTCCCAGCAAATCGCTCGAGTGTTGCGGCAGCTACCTTAGAGTTCACAATTCTTAACAATTTTTTACCTGCCCTTAACACACCTTAACCTGAATCAGCGTATGCTCTCGCTTGTCCACACAACGCAGCGCCCGGCGAGGTCGATATGAAATCAAAGAGAAAGAGATTCTGGAGTCAGGACAACCGCTTCCGGCTCATGCTTACACTGGGTCTTGCGGTTTTGCTGCCGGCGGCGGCGCTCATCTATGTCAATTTTCAGCACGTCGAATCCATCGAGCGTGATAAGAATATCGAAGCCATCATCCATCGCGACTTCCAGTATGCGCTCGCCGTCTCCGAGAAGAAGCTCAACCAGAAGGCTTATGCGATGACGGAAGAAGTGAGGGCTGCTTTCCCATCGCCTGATGACACCGAGGCCGACAAGGAAAAGCAGCTTGACCTAATCCTGGCAAAGAATCCCTGGCTGGCGCATGTGTTTCTGTGGGACGGCGAAAAGGGTTTGTTGTTACGTTCACAACCGCAGCAGCTGGGTGACACTTATTTTTGTCGAGAGCATGACTACGTGAAGGAAGCCTACAGCGGCTGGTTTGGCATGGAAGGTAAAATGTTAGTGGAAGGGATACACAAGAAGAGCCGGCCGATCAGCTGGTACCCGAGTCAAACGAAAAGAGCCGACGGCGAGAACTTGCTTGTGACTGCGTTCTTCTCCTTACCCCAAGTCTCCAGGGAGCGAGTGGCCATGGGCGGCATGAGCATCGACCCCAACTATCTTAAGAAAACCTTTCTTCCGGAAATGCTCGATGAATTGATCACCCAAAAGTTAACCGAGGACAAGAATGAGCAACTTGCCATGATGGTTTATCCCGCAGACAACGAGGGCGGGCGTGAGGACAAGCCGGTCGCGACTTCAGCTGGATGGAGCAAAGGAAAGCCCGAGGTCATGCGCAAGCTTGAGGATGTCTTCCGCGGCCTGGCGCTGGGAATCAAGTTTCAGGGTACCACCGCCGATGCGATCGGACGTCGCTGGGTAACTCAGAGTTTCCTGATCCTGGGAGCGCTTTCGTTGCTGATGATAGGAGGGTTGGTACTAACGTTTCGCAGCGTCAGCAAAGAAATGGCGCTGGCCCACCTGAAGGCAGACTTTGTGTCCAACGTTTCGCACGAACTGCGTACGCCGCTTGCATTGATTCGTTTGTATGCAGAAACCCTCGAGCTGGGACGAATCACTACGCAGGAAAAGAAGGAAGACTACTATCGTATCATTCGCAAAGAGAGCGAGCGGCTGACTGCGCTGATTAACAACATCCTTGACTTCTCACGCATCGAGGCCGGACGCAAGGAATACGACTTCCGTGAGACCGACATCGCCGAGCTGGTGCGCAACACGCTCGACGCTTATCGTTACCAGATCGAGCAACAGGGATTCGCATTCGAGCAGAGCATTGATGAGAGCATCCCGGCCGTGCGCATCGACCGTGAGGCCATCGCGCGTGCTCTCGTCAACCTCGTCAACAACGCGTTGAAGTATTCGGCCAACGAGAAGTTCCTGGGCGTCAAGTTGTATCGTGCTGACGACCGGTTGAAGCTTGAGGTAGTCGATCGCGGTATCGGCATCACGCGGCGCGAGCAGTCGAAGATCTTCGAGAAGTTTTACCGGACGGGTGATCCGCTGGTGCATAACACGAAAGGCAGCGGCCTGGGGTTGTCGCTGGTCCGCCACATCACGCGGGCGCATGGCGGAGACGTAGAGGTGGAAAGTACACCGGGAAAGGGCAGCAAGTTTATTCTGTCGTTGCCGCTGGCGGCGGCGCAGTAGCCAGCGGACCTGGACCGTACTTTTCTGGCAGCCTTTCTTTTTCAAGGCAGAACGAGCGGGTTGTTTTTTGTAATACCTGGCGAGGATCACGCAGAGCGATCTCATTCGCACCGTGGCTTCAGCCCGGTGGTCACTTCGCACGGCAATGATCCTGAACCGTTTCTAACGGTTTCTCGTGATCAGCGGGCGACAAAAACCGTTCAAACGGTTTCTTTTCCTAGTCCGTATCCGAATCACCGGGCTGAAGCCACGGTGTTAATGAAAGCGGTTCTCGTGATGAAAAGGTTCCCCATGAAGCGAAAAACGAATTTCGAGCAATCAAACGGCGGTGCGGACAGATCCAGATCATCCGTGAATAAAGATGTTGCCAAACCAGGTGCGGGTAAGAGAACTCGCATCCTGATCGTCGAGGACGAACCCGCCATGGTCGCCGGCCTGCGCGACAATTTTGAGTTTGAAGGCTACGAAGTGATCAGCGCCGACGACGGCGTCTCAGGTCTCGAGCGCGCCCTCGCAGATGAACCGGATCTGGTGGTGCTGGACGTAATGATGCCGCGGATGAGTGGTCTCGACGTTTGTAAGCAGTTGAAGGCGAAGCGGCCGTCAGTCCCTATTATTATGTTGACGGCGCGCGGCCAGGAAATCGACAAAGTTGTGGGTTTGGAGCTGGGCGCCGACGATTACGTCACTAAACCATTCTCGATCCGTGAGCTCATGGCACGCGTGAAGGCAGTGCTGCGACGCGCCTCGCCCCAGGCCATTGCGCCGGAGGTTTATCGATTTAGCGATGTTGAGGTCAACATCCGCCAGAATGAAGTACTGCGCGACGGCGCCCCCATCGAGCTTTCTTCGAAGGAGTTTGCCTTGCTCGCTTACTTCATTTCCCATCCAGCAGAAACGCTCACCCGTGACCGGTTGCTGGATGCGGTGTGGGGCTACGAAAACTACCCGAACACTCGCACGGTTGATACTCACATCGTTCATCTAAGACAGAAGCTGGAATTGAATCCAGAGGAGCCGCGGTTCATTTTGACGGTCCACGGAAGTGGCTACAAGTTTGTAGGATGAGGTTGCTGTCATGAGTTATTCCGCAATGAATAGTGGGTTGGCAACGCGTCGTGCAGTCGACATCGAGATCTCTGCGCCGCGTCCCCGGAATTCAGTTAATCGAGCACGCTACCGCGAGTTAGAGCAGAAGGTGGCGACACTTCAGCAGGACTATGCCTCACTGCACACTGAGCTGGTCGAGGCGGCGCTGGTGCACCGGCGTCTGTGCGCCCCGCGACTGGTTCGATACGGAGACTTTGAGATTGCCAGCGAGACCTTCGCTGTTCGTCATGTGCCGGGTGATTTCGTCACCGTAGAGAAGGTTGACGGCAGTGTCACGTTTGGCCTGGGAGACATCTGCGGCAAAGGTCTGGCTGCTGGTATGTGGATCACTCACCTGGTCGGGCTGATCGGTACGCGCACGGCAGTTAGCTCCAGCCCGGAGACGATCGTAACCGGCGTGAACCGCGATCTCTGTCGCATGTCGTCATCGGCGCCACTGGCCAGTCTGTTCCTGGCAAGACTCGACCCCTTCAGTGGAAGACTCGACTACTGCAGCGCCGGACATCCGCCGGCGTTGCTGTTGCGCGCAGATGGGAAGTTGGAACTGTTGTCGGAAGGTGGGCCACTGCTTGGCGTCATTCCCGGCGCGTCTTTCGCTAAAGGATTCGCGGATCTCCACGCCGGCGATTTATTGTTGGTTTGCTCTGACGGTATTCTTGAATCGGCAAATGAAGACGACGAGGAGTTCGGTTCTGCTCGACTCGAAGCACAACTGCGCAGTGCCCGAACGGACTGCGCCGACGCGGTGCTGTTTTCGGTGTTAGGCTCGGTCCAGGATTTCGCAGCCACGCGGCCGCTGGTCGACGACATGTCGGTAGTTGTCATAAGGCGCCGCACTCAGTAGAAGAAGACGACGGGAAAAGGGGGTAACAGGGAAATAGGGAAATGGGGAAAGGGTAATGGGGAAGGGCAGTTGCTATTGCCCTTTTCGCTTTAGCGCTTCCACCATTCGACTGTTCCCCTATTCCCCTGTTTCCCCGCTCTTCTTTCCCCATTCCCCTTTTCCCCTTTTCGCCCTTAAACTACCGCTCATGACTATTGCCGAGGGCACACGTCTGGGCCGCTATGAAATCCGCTCAAAGATTGGCGCGGGTGGGATGGGTGAAGTCTATCTTGCGGTTGATACTGAGCTGGATCGCACCGTCGCCATCAAGATTCTTCCCGCAAGCCTCGCGGCTGACGATCAGCGCCTGCAGCGATTCATTCAGGAAGCAAAAGCAGCCTCCGCTCTGAACCACCCGCACATCCTCACGATCTACGAGGTTGGCTCACTCGGTGATTCGCGTTTCATCGCCACTGAGTTCATCGACGGCGACACCCTGCGTCCGCACATCGGCGCCGGCATGAAGCTGGCCGAAGTTCTAGAGATCGCAATGCAAACCTGCAGCGCACTATCAGCCGCGCACGCTGCCGGCATCATCCATCGCGACATCAAGCCCGAGAACATCATGGTTCGCCGTGACGGCTACATAAAGGTCGTTGATTTTGGACTGGCGAAACTAACCGAGCCAAAAGGTTCAACTACCGACACTGAGGCGCCGACTAAGGCAATGGTCAACACCGGCGCCGGAACGGTGATGGGCACCGCGAACTACATGTCGCCGGAGCAGGCGAAGGGAACCCACGTTGATAAGCGCACCGACCTGTGGAGCCTTGGCGCCGTGCTCTACGAAATGGTAACCGGCCATTTGCCGTTTGCCGGTGAGACTCCGACCGAAACGATTTCCTTAATTCTGCAAAAAGAACCGGCGCCGCTGGTTCGTTACGCCCATGATGTTCCCGATGAACTCGAACGTATCGCTCAGAAAGCTCTGACAAAAGATCGCGAGGAACGTTATCAGACCGCCAAGGACATGTTTGTCGACCTGCGCCACCTAAAACGCAGGTTGGAGGTGGACGCGGAAATCGACCGAACCGTCCCGCCGGAATTACGTGCTGCAGTCTCAACCGGAGGTGTCCCGGCGGGATCGACGGCTTCCGGCGCAGGCGCAGGGACCGCGGTGGCCAGCACTCAGCACGGCGGCCCCTCAAGCGCGGAATACATCGCCACGGAGATTCGCCGTCACAAGAAAGGCGCGGCCCTGATTGCGGCGCTCTTTATCGTCGCTGTTGCCGTCGCAGCATTCGTTTACTTCTCGCGCAAGACCGCCGCCCTCACGGAAAAGGACACAGTGTTGCTGGCCGATTTCGTTAACACCACCGGCGAGCCGGTGTTCGACGGCACTTTGAAGCAGGCACTGGCGGTGCAGTTGGGACAGTCACCGTTCCTCAATATCTATCCCGATGAGCGGGTAAACGAAACGCTGCGCTTCATGGGACGGCCGCCAAACGAACGCATTACCAAAGACGTGGCGAAAGAAATCTGTGAGCGGCAGGGCCTTAAAGCGATGATCGTCGGTTCGATTGCCAGCCTCGGCAGTCATTACGTCATCACGCTCGAAGCGATCAATGCGCATGCCGGCGATGCCATAGCACGCGAACAAACAGAAGCCGAGAATAAAGAACAGGTCCTCAAAGCGCTGGGCACTGCTGCGTCGCAGCTGAGAGAGAAGCTGGGCGAGTCGCTGAGTTCGATTAAGGAGTTTGACGCTCCGATTGAACAAGCCACGACTTCTTCTTTGGAAGCGCTCAAGGCTTTTTCGCAGGGGAATGACCAGCGAGTCACGGGTGGCCAGCCTGAAGCCATTCCTTTTTACAAACGCGCGATCGAGCTGGATCCAAACTTTGCATTGGCATACGCGAGGCTGGCCGTAATCTACAATAACAATTTCCAGACCGAGTTGGCCGCGGAGTATTCGCAAAAGGCTTACGACCTGCGCGATCGAGTGAGCGAGCGCGAGCGGTATTATATTTCGGAAAAGTATCACAGCTATGTCACCGGCGATCGCGAAGAAGCCACCACGGTGTTGAAAGCCTGGGTGCAAAGCTATCCCAACGATTACATTCCTCATAATAATCTGGCCGTAAATTACTATCTGCTAGGTCAATTCGAAGATTCGCTCAAAGAAAGCCGCGAGGCCTTGCGCCTCAGCCCAAACAATGCAACCGCGCAGAGTAACTACGTCGAAGGATTCATCCGGCTGAATCGCTTCGACGAAGCCAGGCAAGTGCTTGAGCAAACACTGGGAAAGAATCCTGACCGTACCATCTATCACATCTATAGTTTCGAGCTGGCCTTCCTGCTTGATGATCAGGCCACGATCAAAAAGGACCTGGAGTGGTTTGAAAAGCGACCGGCGCAGTCGGAAATTTTTTATAGCCAGGCCGGAATCGCCTCATTCTATGGACAGTGGCATAAGGCCGAGAATTTCAATCGTCGAGCTATCGAACTGATGGTCAGTCAGGAGCGGAAGGAAAACGCTGCACAGTTTGAAGTTGGTGCTTCGTTTACCGCCGCGGTGCTGGGCAAATGCCAGCAGGCAAAAGAGGCTGTCGCGCGAGGCGTCGCGTTGTCGCGTGGCAGAATTAATCTGGCCGGCGCTGCCTTTACGCTCGCCTATTGCAATGACGCCGCCGCCCAGCCGATGTTGGATGAGTTGCTGAAACGGTATCCAAAAGACACGATCACGATTGCCATCAGCGCCCCGATAACCCGGGTCGCTATGGAAATGAATCGCGGCAATTACGTTCAGGCAATTGAATTGCTGCGATCGGCGAGTCGTTTCGAATTGGGAGGAGTGACCGGGTTCTCGATAACCTATCTTCGCGGTCAAATTTATCTGCGTCAGAAGTTCGGGAAAGAAGCCGCCGCTGAGTTTCAAAAGATACTCGATCATCGCGGTGTAGAATCTACATCGCCGTTGTATCCCCTGGCCCACCTCGGACTGGCGCGCGCCGCGGTCCTAAACGGCGACACTGCCAAGGCGCGGCAGGAGTATCAGGATTTTCTGGCGCTTTGGAAAGACGCTGATGCTGACCTGCCAATACTGATCGAGGCAAAGAAGGAATACGAACAGCTGAAGTAGACGCGGAGTTTCGCTTCATTCCCAATGTGAGACGGCTGCCTATTCCCCTTTACCTTTTTCCCCTGTTTGCCGCTTGCTCTGTCCCAGAATTGCTTTCGCTCGCTCCAACGCTTCGTAAATATCACTCACAATGTTTTCTTTGCCAATGCGTTCGAGTAGTCCCGCTTGGCGCATTGCATCAAATGGCTGTGAAGACACCGCCGACAGTATTAGCGTCGTGCCCTGCTTCTTCAGCGTGACTAATAGTTCTTCGATTATATGGAGTCCGGTGGCGTCGATCGCAAGCACGTGACGCATGCGGATGATCAAAACCCTCGGCGGATCTTCCACTCGCTTCATTGCATCCTTGAAGCGTTCAATTGCTCCAAAGAATAACGAGCCGTAAATTTCAAACACTTCCACTCCAGGCGGCACATCCAACTTGGAAATATCCCTTGTCTCTGCCTCGTCTCTTTCTTTTAAGTCCTCAGTGATCAGATTGATCTGGGTCTCAGTCGACATGCGTTGAAGAAAGAGGAAGGCCGCCAGCAATACACCGACCTGTATTGCCACCGTCAAATCAATAAGCACGGTAAGCACAAACGTTACCAGCAACACAGCCACGTCGCTTTTCGGACTTTTCAGCAGACTGACGAAGGCATGCCACTCGGCCATGTTGTAAGCTACGAAGATCAGTATCGCTGCTAGCGTGGTCATCGGAATGAGCGCGGCCCATTGACCGAAGAAGACGAGAATTACCAGTAGCGTCAGACAATGAATGACCGCAGCGATAGGAGTGCGACCGCCACTCTTGATATTCGTCGCGGTGCGAGCAATCGCTCCGGTTGCCGGTATGCCACCGAAGAATATTGACGCGATATTGCCCACACCCTGTGCTACCAACTCCATATTCGAACGATGTCGGGTACCGAGCATGCCGTCAGCGACGACTGCTGCGAGAAGCGACTCTATTGCTGCAAGCAGTGCGATGGTTACTGCCGGTGAAAACATCTGCCGGATGAGTTGCCAACTCGCGACGGGAATGTGTGGCGTGGGAAGATGGTTCGGCACACTACCAAACTGGCTGCCGATTGTTTCCACCGGCAAATGTGATACGTATACCAGCACGGTCATACCGACCAGAGCTACCAAAGGGCCAGGTAATCGATGAGTAATTCGAGGCCAGACTATAACGATGATGAGCGACGCCAGTCCGACGCCTAGTGCATATGGATTGAAGGTTCCGGCATGGCGATAGAAAGCAATCCACTTCTCTATCAAACCAGCCGGCACTGTCTGTAGTTGCAGGCCGGCAAAGTCTCGGACCTGCGACGAAAAAATTATTACGGCGATGCCGCTGGTGAAGCCGACGATGACTGGATAAGGAATGAACTTTAGCAGTACGCCCATGCGCGCGATCCCCATCAGGATCAGCAGCACACCGGCGATGAGAGTAGCGATCGCCAGGCCTTCATATCCGTACTGCTGCACGATGCCGTAGATGATGACTATGAAAGCGCCGGTGGGTCCGCTAACTTGCGCGCGGCTGCCGCCGAGGACGGCGATGACAAAGCCGGCAACGACCGCGGTGTAGAGTCCCTGCTCGGGTTTCACACCAGAAGCTATCGCGAACGCAATCGCCAAAGGCAGCGCTACTACGCCCACAGTTAAACCAGCTGCAAGATCCGAAAAAAACTGCTTGCGTGAATAGCCTTCCCGGAAAACGGAGATGAGCTTAGGCTCAAGTCTGGTGTGCATTGCGTGCAATGTTCGGGTAAGGGGAAAGCGGTGTCAACCTGAACAAACCAACCGAGAGTCGGGGTACCGTTCCATCTCTTGACCGGCTTAGCGGACGTGGCTATGCTCGCGACCGGTAACGACCAGGCGCAGGTGGCAGGAACAGTCGGCAGGAAACCCGCCGTCATCTTAGTCCGTCACCTTTTTCGATAAAAAGGGGAGCGCGAGATGGATGATTTGAATCCGTGTGACGAATCGGTTGGACAGAGGAAAACTTCAGAGCAGAGTGACAACGCGGTTGCGAAGACGCAGGAGCTGCCCCGCGTCTTCCCCGACGTCAGCGCGAAAGATAATGAAACTGCGGTAGAAAGTGAAGCAGCCTTTCAAGCGGGCCAGGACAAGGTCCTGGAGATGATTGCCGCCAACGCGCCGCTGGATGAAATACTCACGAGTCTGGTGTTGCTTATGGAGGCGCAATCGCATGAGATGCTCTGTTCTGTGTTGTTGCTTAGCGAGGACGGGGATCACATTCGACACGGAGCGGCGCCGAGTCTTCCCGAGGAATACGTTAAGGCCGTCGATGGCGCGCCTATTGGTCCGAAGAACGGATCGTGTGGGACGGCGATGTGGCGCGGCAAGCCGGTGATTGTTACCGATGTCCTTACAGATCCGCTGTGGGATGATTATCGCGACTTGGCGTCGGGAAGCGGGCTGGGCGCTTGCTGGTCAACGCCGATTCTGACTGCGACCGGTAAAGTCCTTGGCTCGTTTGCGATGTATTACCGCGAGCCGCGGGCGCCCACTGGCGCTGAGGCTCGGCTCACTGAAGTCGCCACGCGCCTGGCCGGCAAAGCGATTGAGCATCAGAACGCAAGAAGCAAAGGGTAAGGGGGAAAGGGGAAAAGGGGAACAGGTACGACCCCGGACACCAGGTTCCCATTTCCGCGATCCACGAAGTAACACGAACTTTCACTAAGAAAAACTTTAGTGTTGTTTAGCGTGGTTTCGTGGATCGTTTGCTTTTGTTTCTGAACTAAGACACTAATCAATCCTTAGTATTAATCCAACGCGTTAGGATTCCACATGTTCATATTACTCGCTCGGACGCTAATCGTTTGCGGTCTCACCTTCGCCCTTGTCACATTTTCAGCGCGAAGTCCCACCCCGTACCGCGAGGTGGTACAGACATCACATCCAAGCGCCGAGTGCGCGGAGCTGGATGTGAAGCAGGCCCGCACGACCTCGCTTCCAACCTTCGATCGTCGCCTCCAGCTTGAGACAACGTCCGACACTTCGGCAAACGTCAGTTTCGGTGATGTTGATGGCGACGGTAAGCTCGACATCGTCCTCGCTAAAGGACGGCACTGGCCACTCGTAGACCGAGTTTTGCTTGGCGATGGCCGCGGCGCCATTCGAACAGCCTACAACCTCGACCCCACCGCGGATCGCTCTTATTCGGGACGATTGGTTGATATCGACGGCGATGGCGACCTGGATGTTGTGATCAGCAATGACGCGCCCGATCCGAAGCGCGTGTACCTGAATGATGGGAAGGGTCACTTCCGGCGCGGTTCAACTTACGGACATCCCGAATGGGAAACACGAAACGCCAGCATCGCTGACCTCGACGGTGATCGGCTGCCGGACATCATCGTTGCTAATCGAAGCGAGCGCGCGGACGGGGCCAACTACATATGTTTGAATAAGGGCAAAGGACAATTCGACGCTGACTGCATTGCTTTCTCCCGTTACCCGGCGACTACGATCACACCCGCTGACTTCAATCGCGATGGCCGAATCGACCTTGCTGTTCCGCATCGCGACGGCGGCCAGAGTTTCATTTACCTGGCCGGGCCAAAGGCCAGCTTCGCTGACTCGCAGCGAATTCCATTTGGACCGCCGGAGGCGAACATTCGGATGACTCAGGCGGCCGACTTCGATGGAGATGGCTTCATGGACATTGTGGCAATTGATGAACGGACTGGCGTGGCCATCTATTTCGGGAAGCGGAGTGGATTCTCGGCGGCCCTGTCTATCGGAGACAAGACAATCGTCCCCTATGCGCTGGCGGTGGGCGATCTCAATAATGACAAGAAGATGGACATCGTCGTTGGCAACGTCGAAGCCCCATCAACGGCCTATTTCAATGACGGCTCCGGTCGCAACTTCAAGACTGTGCACTTTGGCGACAACAAAGGCACCGTATATGGC
>JBOGOP010000113.1:0-16015 GCA_050747225.1 Pyrinomonadaceae bacterium | reverse complement strand
ATTGAGGACAGCGCATCTCTTGCTCTCCCTCCCATGCGCGCTAAAAAAGCATGAGGAGGACAGGAAACTCGATGTTCGACTTGAAACGAAAAACAATGGCGGTGGCAATCGGCTGCTTCTTAGCGGCAGGCGCGTTTGCCCAAAAGAAGGATGAGCGTCCGCCAAAGCCCCCAAACACCGTGGTTGTCGCCCCAAAAGACCAAAGGCCGCCGGCAAACAACAACAACAACCAGCGCGACAAAAAGAACAACGACAAAAAGGGAAAAAACTAAGACGACTGCTTAGCAGATTGCCTCGCAGTTTTTGATGAGGTCGCGGCCTAGCCGGAACCCACGCATCGAAAGATCGCGTGGGTTTCTTTTTGCTGCCTTGAGAGTGGAATTCAGATTCCAACAGACTGCACTCGGTAGGGCTCCCAAAATTCATTTTCATTACCTCGTTGTTATGTTTTAGTATGCCTGCGCCAAAAATTCTGCTTTAGGAGTCACATGGCTTCAACCAAATCTCGCAAAAAGCGACCACCTGCCTTCAAGATAGTCGAGCCGGATCGGCGGAACCTGCCGGTTGATCCGAGGATTCAAAAGGCGGTCAACCCCTATTACTACGCCCTGAGTGGTTATCGGAAGCAGACTTCCGGACTTTCTCCCGGCGCGGCCGTGATGGTCAGGAATAATGACGAGGTCGTGCACGTGGGATGCTACGGCTATGCGAATCTGGAAACCGGTCAGAAAATAACGGCTAGCACGCTTTTTGATCTGGGTTCGATGTCCAAGCAGTTTACCGCCTTTGCTGCTCTCTGGTTGCTCGATGAAGTCGAGTTACAAAAGCCTATCTCATATTTCTTTAGCAGCTTTCCACGCTATGCGGATGAGATCTCTGTCTCGGACCTCATTCATCACTTGTCGGGCCTTCCGGACTACCTTGCCCTGCATGGGGCCTCGAGGCGGTTTGCGGCTGATTGGTATGAAGAGGCGCTGCGAAAGCCAGATCTTTGGTATCCGCAAATGGAGAATAGGAGAGCGCGCGAGTTCACAAACAAGGACGTGGTGCGCTGGATTGCTTCGCAGAAACTACTCCCACCCAAGGCGGGCTCTGAATTTGAATATTCGAATTCGGGTTACGTTGTGCTCGCGGAGTTGGTGGAAAGGAAAACCGGGAAGCGTTTAGCTGACACTCTCAAGACAATGATATTTGCACCTCTCGGCATGAAAGACACCTATCTGTTTGATGAAGCTCGAGCCTTTCCGAAAAATGCTCCGCAACTAGTCAACCACGCCCGGTGTTATAACCGCGTGCGTGGCGAGGGTTTTGTTCCGGTCGGCTACACGCGGCTGAACTACATCTACGGTGACGGCAATGTTCATTCGACAATTATGGATCTGATGAAATGGGAGGTAGCACTTCACCGTCTCGACTATCACACCATGTGTTCGAGTCCCGAAGCTGGATATGGTGATCTGAAGAGAATCCGCGATCTAATGTGGACGCCGGTAAAGAGCGGCAATAAGCGGGTGAACTATGGGGCGGGGTGGAATCTGCTTCTTGAGCGCAAGAAACTCAAAGAAAAGGGCCGAAAAGTTCCCCGGACACACGAAAGCACGGCGGAATTTCATCGGGGCGAATGGTTAGCCTGGCGCAGTTACATCGCCCGCGCCACGAGAGGAATTGTCAGAAAAGATGAGAGTATCGACCCGAAGACCTGGCAGACTTTGGGGATTGTGGTGATTACTAATAATAAGCAGTTCAATGCCTGCGCAGTTTTGCAGAAGATCTCCCAAATCTACTGGGGCAAGTTCAAAAAAGACAACATCATGAATCAATTCAATTGCGCGTAATGGTCGACGGCTCCTGCGCACGTGGTCCCAATGGCTGAGAATAAAGTACAGAGACGAAAACGAAACGCGCCGCCGAAGCAGCAGCGGATTGATAGGATCGTAAACAACTATCTGGATAAGCTGTTGGGCGCTCTTCGTAAAAAGGACGATCGTGTTCCTGGCGTGGCGGTGGCGGTTAGGTGGAACAAGAAAATCGTCCACTTGAACTGCTACGGCTACGCGAATCTTGAAACCGGAGCAAAAATAAAACCTGATACGGTTTTTGATTTGGGTTCGATGTCCAAACAGTTTACTGCCGCCGCGGCTTATAACCTTATCATCCACAATCAGCTCGACATGAAAGATCGTCTCTCGACGTTCTTCAAAGAACTTCCCTCGTGGGCCGATGCCATAACAATCGAGGACTTGCTTCACCACACCTCCGCACTACCTGAATATTTCAACCTCTATGCGAAACTAGCGCAGCGAGAAAAAGGTTGGTACGAAAAGGCCCTGAAAAAGCCCGACCTTTGGTATCCAACGATGCCGAACAGGAAAAGAAAGGAGATTACAAACAAAAACGTGCTGGAATGGCTGGCGACAAAGAAACGCCTGCGCGGGCCCGATGCTGAATTCGCTTACTCAAATTCAGGATATGTCGTACTCGCGGAATTAGTGGAAAGAGTTGCGCAAGAGGATTTCGCAAAGTACGTCATGGAAGCGGTCATCTTCGGCACAGATGCGGAAATGAAAAACACCTATGTGTTTGATGAAATCTACGGTTTCGCTCCTGACGATCCGCAAACAGCGAAGCACGCCAGGTGCTACAACCGTGTCGGCGACCGCTTTGTTCCCGTTGGTTATACTCCGCTGAACTTCATCAAAGGTGATGGCAATGTTCACTCAACAATCAGGGACCTGGCAGACTGGGAGAAATTCCTGCACAAGTTGGATTACAACCTGCCGGCGCGTGAACTTTTGTGGTCGCCGGTACTGATCAAGAATCGCAAGCAGGTGAACTATGGTGCCGGCTGGCGTTTACGTCGCGAAGAATTTGAAGACAAGGTGAGAATAGGCGGCCGCCTGGTTTCCCAAAAACACGAGTATCGCGCTGAGTACCACCGCGGACTATGGTTGGGCTGGCGAAACTTTATTGCCCGGGCCTCAAGATGGGTCGTTCCGGAAGGCGGCAAGAGTATTGACGCAAAGAGAGCGGAGAGTCTGGGGATCATCGTACTAAGCAATGCGGACTTTGGTGACGAACAGTTTACTCCCTGTCGTATCGCCCAGGAGATATCAAAGTTGTATCTAGGCAAGTGGAAAAAAGACAACATCATGAACAAATTCAACTGTGCCCAGTAGGAAACCGTTTCAGCATCGATTTGATCGCGGGGCGGATCACGCGTTCACCCCGCCAGGCATTGGTTCGTAAGCCATCGATCGCCGTCCAGGTCGCATGGCACCGCGTGCGAATATTTTCCTCATCGGGATCACCCCAGCTACCGTCCTCGTTTTGGCTTGCCAGAAGAAAATTAGTGCCGCGAACCAGCAGCGAGTGATTTGCGCGCAAACCAAAGGCTTTCAACGAGTCAAGTAACTCCCCCAGGACTTCAGCGTCATCCCGCGCGCACGCAGCCTCGACATTTGCTTTCAAGAACGCAAACTCTTCCGGCAGCCAGCGCGGTGATAGCTTATGAGTGCCGTAGTCGTTCAAGGTGTATACGACGTGTGTTACCGCGTAGATCGCGTCCCGCACTACCTCTTCATCGTCCTCGTCGGTATTAGGATAAGGCCGCATTAAAGGCAGCCACTTCAGCACCTCGGCATAGCTGGCACCGAACAACACGCCGCATCGTTCAGCGACATAAGTGTTGGCCAGAGCTTCCATCCAAACTCGATAGCGGCTCCGGATTCGCAAACGACACTTGCATTGCCGACAAGCCTTCCGCCCCCGTGGATTCTGGAAGGCGCAATCACAGGAATAAGGCAGATCGTCCGGAGGAGCCTCCTTTGCAGGGTCAAAGCCGAGCAGATCCGAGGCTGAGAACCTAAGCGCAACGACCCTTATCGCCGAGGCGCCCGCCGAATTGCTCAACCTAATGCGGCGTAATGCGTAGCGAACGAGGACAAAATCAAGCAGCAGGTCAGAGCTGGCATCCGCGGGCAGGAACGGATGCATGCGCGACCAGCGCCGGAGAAGTTGTTTGGCGCGATCGCGTCCGAGCCGGCGGAGTTTGGGGTCGCGGGAAGTGGCTGCCAGGAGCGCGAAGCAGCAGATTAGGAAGCTTCCATAGTCGACAAAGCACTTTCCGCTGGTGCCGAAGCGATAAATAAAATCCAGCCCGCGTGCAATCGCCTTGTCGCGCGTTCTCAGTTCTTCGGTTGCATTGGCCATTATCAAAATGGAGAAGTTAGTGTGACGCTTATCAACAACTGGAATTTTTTCTCAGTGCAATCCTCAAAGGGAATTTCAAATTAAGACACTTTCAACAACTACGACGCTTTACTTCAAAGTGAAGAGATAACAAAACACGATCTATTATTGAGGAAGTTATTGACACCCTAAAACAAAATCTATATACACTGCCTATGTCCATGACTGGTTGGATAACGCCCAGCCTAGTAAGAATTCGCAACCAGGAATTTCTTAACAGAAAGGAAAATAGAAATGGCAGGATCACTTAAAGGCGGCGAGCCCCCGAAGAAGAAGAAGGCCAAAAAGAAAGCCGCTCCAAAAAAGGCCGCCAAGAAGAAGGCCGCGAAAAAGAAATAACTTCGTCGCCTGAAGCTTCGGCATTCCCCTATTCAAGACCGCGAGGTGGTGATCAGTTTACTGTTCACTTTTCGCGGTCTTCGATTTTGCCGAGCGTTACTCCGCGCTATGCGACGGCGTTACTGTGCCAGTCCAATGTCGTGAAGGATTTTCGCAACCCGCGGGTCTGCGCGCAATCCATCTAAACGCGGGTCCGTCTTTACTTCGGCGATGGAAATATTATTGTTTTCGTAAGCTGTCTGCAGGATCGAAACCGCCTCGTCTTTTTGACCCAGCAAAAACTGTAGATAAGCTGCCTCTTTGGGCAGAAACCGGTTCTGTTTCGAAGATGGTTTCAAGTCGTTCGCGAGCTTCTGTGCCTGATCTGCTTTGCCACCGAGGGCGTATGCCTGAGCCAGTCCGTAAGTAATTTCCCCGTCCTCCGGGGCCGCTGCATGTGCCTTTTCCAGTTCTGAGATTGCGTCAGAATATTTCTGTTTTAGTTCGTAGATCTGGGCAATATAAGTGGACATGACCATAAAGTCTGGCTCTATCTCCAACGTCTTGCGGCACTGCTCCAGGGCTTTATCGTAGTCTCGCGCATAAAGATAAATGATGGCGTAGTCTTTGTTGATTCCCAGCGAGAGTGGGTCTAGTTGCTGCGCCTTCTTGATTTCCAACAGCGCCTGATCCGACTTTCCCTGCAGCAAAAACTGCACAGCGTACCAGTGGTGCGCCGTGGCATAGTTTGGATTCAACTCAATCGCCCGGCGGTATTCATTCTCCGCGCCCTGCCAGTCCCACTCCGTGACTTGTTTGATAGACGCCATGGACGTGTGGGCTTCGGCCAGGGTGTCGTCATACTTGAGAGCGAGAGTGGCATAGCCTTTAGCGAGTGAGTACCCTTCCGCTGGATCGAGAAAACCGTAATCGCTGCGCAAGGTATAGCAATCGGCAAGGCCGGTATATGCCAGAGCGTAGTTCGGATCTTTGTCTATGGCCTCGCGAAAGAACTTGGTGGCTTGCTTGAAGCCTTCATCGGTGCGCTTATTCCAGTGGTAGCGTCCCTTCAAATAGGCTTCGTACGCTTCGCCGCTGTCGGTGTGGGTTTTCGCGAGGTGGGTCTGATCGGCGTTAGTCAGTTTCAGGTGCAATCTTTCGGAAACGTCCTGGGCAATCTCTTTTTGGATCGTCTGAATGTCGCCAGTGCTCCGCTCGTAACTCTTAGACCCAAGCTGACGGTCGTTCTGCACGTCCATCAGTTCCCACTTTATTGTGACCCCGCCGCCTTCCTGTTTTATCTCACCCGTCAGCACGGCCCGCACATTGAGTTCTTTCCCGATTGCCTGAGCGTCGAGATTCTTTCCTTTGTACCGAAAGACAGAACTTCGAGCGATAACTTTCAGATCGGGCAGTTGAGACAAATTATTGATGATGCTTTCCGTAAGCCCGTCGCTAAGATACTCGTGATCCGGATTCGCCATCATTTGTGCATCGCTCGAGACGTACGTGAACGGCAGGATGGCTAGCGAATCGAGTTTTTCGCCTGATAAGAAATAGCGAATGCCGATTGTTGCAAGGATAATTATCCCCAGCGCCGCCAGAACCGCCCATTTATAACGGTTCACCAAATCGAAAACACGGCCGGCAGAATTTCTTTGGGACGGTGTTACAGCCACTTCGGTGGTTGCTGCCGCCATCGACTGAGTTACATTGCCCTCCGACAGTTGGACAGGTGGCAACTGTTTCAGGTCTGCCACCAACTCGCTGGCGCTTTGATGACGTTGCTCCTTTTCTTTGCTGAGCATCTTGCCCAGCAGTTTCTGTAGTTCAGGCGAAGCTTGAGTCAGGCGCTCACTGTGACGAGGCTCCGACATTAGGATCTGTGACATCGTGACGGCTGCACTCTGCGCTTTAAAAGGATGCTTTCCGGCCAACAGCTCATAAAGCATTACTCCGAGACTGAAGATATCGCTGGCTGCGTCGACCGGTTCACCCCTGAGCTGTTCCGGAGACATGTAGGGAACCGTGCCGATGACCAGCCCGGGTGAACTCAAGAGACTCATCGTGGGAGCTTCGTTATCCACATTCTCGATCGTCGGCAGCTGCTTGCAGAGACCGAAGTCCAAAATCTTCACCTGGCCGCCCGGCGTTATCATCAAGTTTTGAGGTTTGATGTCGCGATGAACGACGCCGCGCGCGTGCGCTTCAGCGAGCGCCTCCGCTGCTTGCCGGGCGACATCCAGGGCAAGGCTGATTGGCAATCGCTTTTCCCTCATTCGATCAGCGAGGGTTTGACCTTCGACGTACTGCATAACAATGAACGTCAGCGAATCTGCTTCACTGACGTCGTAGATTGTGCAGATGTTGGGATGGTCTAACTTGGCGGCTGCCTGCGCTTCTCTGATTAGTCGCTTTTTGGCGTTTTCCTTCCGCAGTGTTTCTTCAGAGAGCACTTTGATGGCGACATTACGGTTAAGCTTTGTATCGACGGCCAGATAGACTTCCCCCATGCCGCCGGTCCCAAGTTTCTTAATGATGCGATAGTGCGCTAAGGACTCAGCAATCATTGATTCTATTAGGAATTTCCCGAACTAAAGCTGAACGACTGGGATAGGACGCGACCAATGAAACAGGATTAGTAGTGGTGCCCGCTAGTAGATTCGAACTACTGACCCCTCGCGTGTGAAACGAGTACTCTACCACTGAGCTAAGCGGGCGATAATCAATAACTTACAGCTATAATTGGACCAGCCGAGTCGCTGTAAAACGGATTAATCTGAACGCATCTTAAGCCATCCGGGCTCGCTTGCGCCAGTGGCAGGAGCGGCCCCTCGCTCCGGATTTTAAGTCCGATTCTACGGTGCTTACTTCATGCTACTACGCGCTACCAAGTCATTTTTACCGATGTTCCAGTCGTCAAAGCACGCTACATCTAGCTTAGTATCGGTATATAACCCCCCTCATCTTCCCCTCATCTCAAAATCCAACCTGGAGAGGATTGGTTTTCCAATATTCTCGTAGCTCGCGCTGTAGCTTGCCCGAGCACTATCCTGAACGGTAGGTTTTCTCTGATCCCAACTCTTTAACTTGAATCACAAGCGTACTAACTAGGGTGTTTTTGTCAGAATTTTGACCGGAATGTACCGAGCAGTTATGTGAGCGTCCGGGCGTTCATTTGCGTGACCAAGGCATAAGAACCTAGATCGGCTAACCCGGACCAGTATTTGGTTCAGTTTAATGAACCAGTACGCGCGGCCCCTAGAAGATTGACGAACACCCTTGCCTGAGGTAGGGCACATGAGAACCGAGCCCAGCTCAACTCTCTTCTCAGCAGCTTCTGGAATCACCAGATAATCTGACACCAAGAGTTCAAATCCAAGGATCTAAAAATGTTTTCGGGGCCTCCTTCACAGAAGCACGACGAGCCGGTGTTGGGGCATTAGATTGTGCCCCAGTGATTCCAGCGGCCATGCAAGGCGTCGCTCTCAGAGACGCAATCTGGTATCCCAACACCGACGAGCCGACAACCTCGCTTATTCTTAGTGGATGTGTTATGGATTAAACAGATCTTCATTAGGCGCATGACTTCTCGGCGAAGATTCTCAGCGTCCCGCCACGAAAGGCAACAACATGAAATCAATGCGTGCTTTCCATTTCACGTTCGCATCACTTCTTTTGTTAGGGGCTTTCCTTGCCGCGCCGATTGACACACGCTCGCAGAACACTCTTCCAATGGATCCAAACTCTCCAATTGGACCTAAGGATTACAGCGAATGTTCGACTCTGCAAAGACAATGGGACGATCTTTCAAACCGTCTGTCTCGAATGCATGATGATTGTGTCAACTCAGAAAGCAAGGCTGGGAAGAAGTCGAATCTCGCGGCAGACTTAATCGCGACTTGTCAATTTCCCGGTTGCCAGGCAGTCCACACCCGCAATAGGGAAGCTGAACTCCGCAAAGGTCCGGCAGTGGCGCAATGCCGCGCCGAAGTCGGCGGATACCTCGAAGGGGAGCGGCGCCGAAAGGAAGAGGAACAGCGAGTTAGGGACGAGAACCAGCGTAGAGCGGAAGAGAATAACCGAAGGATAGCTGACCAAGAGGCAGCTAATCGTCGCGCTGCCGACGCCGCAAACCAGCGAGTCGCCGATCAGGCGGCTGCTAACCGGCGCGCTGCAGAGAACGAAAACCAGCGAATAATAAACTCCGCCAACGAACGAATCGCTCGCAACCAGCAGCGAGCGAACTCTATCAATAGTGCAATCACTTCGATTTCCGACAGCCTTATTGCCGGTATTGAAGAGCGCAGGCGGGAAAGAGCGGCAGAAAGCGAGCGAGAGGAGGAGCGGATCAGAATCGCGGAAGAGCGCGAGGAGGCGAGAGCAGAGCGCGAAACAGCGAGAATCGCGGAAGAACAGCGATTAGCCTATGAAGAATCTGCTCGCCGCGCGGCAGAAGCATCTGCCCGTCGCGCTCGGGAGGGAGCTTATACAAGGGACATCGTCGAGTCAGACATTGCGGATCGGGAAAACGCCGAGGCTAACAAGAACATCGGGTCTGATCTGAGCGAACAGATTCTAGCGCAGATGCAATTGAACGCTTCCGACGCCGACAGTATCTTTGGATCGGATGCGCGGGGATCTATTTCTGACATCGATCTTTCAAGTAATGTATTCGTATCTGCCTCTCCAGCGGATGATTCCTATAAAGAAATCGAGCCTGCTTCAGGCTCTTCCTATCGCGATATCTTCAGAAAATTCCCAGGTATTGACTCTCTTGGCGACAGATTCAGACAAAAGCTCTCTGATTTCAAAGAGCAACTCCCCGACCTTTTTGTAGATGAGACCCTTGACCGCCTGAGCAGCGATCACCCATTAGAGGTTGGTAATCTGACGGATAAAGTTTACGAGTATGTCGTTGATCATCTTTGGGAACGTGGCTTAGAGGCCTCGCAAGAACGTTATGCTCGGCTGCGAGCCACCCGAGCAGGCGAGAAAGATCCGGATCCGGTGCTACTCCAGTACTACAGAACCGAAGCCGCGGCTCATCCGGTAACTGGTCTGTGGCCACAGATATTGCGCTCCGGCGGCAAGGTACCCACAGCCCTGTGGGAATACTACAAGAATCTGATTGACAAGATGGCCAATGCGCTCGGCATGGCTTCTTCAGCTTACTAACCTCGCAGATTTAGTTCACACAATCGTAATGCGTTATTTCAGCCTTTTTGGTTTTTCGCTTCTTCTCTGGCCTGTTGGGCCGACGGTCCAACCCTCAATGAGCCAAGTCAATCGTTCAGCGCCCAAACCATCTGGCAGAAAGAGCTCCCCCAGCCGCGAGAATGCCTCTACAAAGTCAACTTTTGCCCAGCGCAAAGAAGCTCAGGAGGAGTTTCTAATTACTCTCGCGCAGTTTCTCGAGGGCAAGAACGTTCCCGCCGCGAAAGCAGGATTTCTACGCGTCATTAAGATCGATCCCACGTATCCTCAACCCCGATTTAACCTTGCCGTCCTCGCCGAATCGGAGGCCAATAAAGAAGAAGCCATCAAATGGTTCAATGAGTATCTGAGCCTTGATAGCAGGTCTAGCTATGCGAAAGATGCACGAGCAAGACTTGCCCGCTTGCGTCTCACTTCTGCGACCGGCGACGAAGAAAGGAAGCGCCAGCAATACAACGACTACATAGCGCGGGCGCGGCGGCTGATCAAGGCAGGGTTTCTCAAAGAAGCCATCGCGGAATTTGATCAAGCGGCGAAATTGGACGACACCCGCTGGGAGGCTTATGCGATGACCGCTGTCCTACTGACACACCAAGGACTGTTGCCGGACGCAAAGGAGTTCGAGGAGAGAGCCCGCCAGCGTACTCCATCAGACAAAAAGCCGGCGCTTGAAGCAATGCTCCGGAATAATGCACAGGAGCGTCAATACCGTGAATACTCGCAGTCGGCGCTCAAGGCGTTTCGATCAAAGAACTACATTAGAGCCGCGGAAGACTTCTCTCGGGCCTGGCAGTTGTTTCCGCAGCGCAGCGAATCGGCCTTCGCGGCTGCTGTAGCGTTCACCGCCGGAAAGGATTACGTCGAAACGACCCTCATCCTTAATCGGTTGAAGACTAATCCCGATCCGGAAGTGGCCAGGAAAGCCGAGCGTATGTTACAGGCACTGACAGCCAGGAAGTAAAGATCCATCGTGCCGTGCCAACTCATTCGGACAACGCGGGCACCGCTAAGGAAAGAATGATATGAATAGAAAACTTGCTCTTGCGGTCTTTTTGTGTGCGATGTTTTTCCTTGCCTTCGATCAAATCAACTTCGTTGGCGCAAAAACCTCGACCCCTACTTCGACGCAACAATCCGATAAAGAATCGCTCTTCAAGGAATTCAACGACAAGAAGCGCTCAGATCCTAAAGAGGCCTATCGATTAGCGAGAGCTTACCTGGAGAAATATGGAAAGGATCAGGACGAGAACACGAGGTACGTCAAAGAGTGGGTTACTGCGTATGAGGCGGTGATGTCCAGAACCGCAGCAGGTGATTCAAAGACTCGCGAGGGCGCAGTTACGAGCACCACGGCGACTATCTCAAATGCAGGAGCAAGTCCGGCAACGACGCTGGATATGAACGGGACAACGTGGCAGGTAAAGGGAAAGGAGAACGGCAAACCGTGGGCGGAGATTTTTGCATTCCGTGCTGGGGGCAGGTTTCAGTATGAGCGATACGGCGCCGATGGTAGTTCCAACCTTTGGGCCGGCACCTGGCGACAGTTGGACGAAAGCATTTTTGTTACGTTGCTGGGGGCGGATGGCAATCCTATCGGGACTATCAGAGCTGAATCAAACAAAGGCTGGTTGTCAGGCACCTTGAAGCTGCAAGGATTAAACGATAGGCAATTCCTCATGGAAAGCGAAAGCGTTCCGCACGTCGGAAAAGAAGCGGAGGCTTTCGCCGCAGAATACAGAGCTGCAAGAGATCGGGAGGAAGAAACTAAACGTCGCGAGAGGGATCGGGAGGAAGAAGCCGGCCGTCGCGAGAGGGATTTCCAAACAGACATATCGTGGTTAAGGACGCAGTCGGAGACCTTTGGTGTTTCATCCTATAGCTTCCTCTTCAAGGTCGGTCCCTGGCGATGGTCGAAGGTTGACCTTAACAAACCCACCGGACCGAAGGCCACATACACACAAAGAATAGTTGGTTTCGATGGTTGCCAAATGGTAGTTACGACATTGACGGAGAAACCCGAAAGTGATTCTAACTACGCTTCGACGTTATCTTCTAAGATTACAGTGCCGCTAAAATCACTAGACCCAGCTGGGATCAAGGTGTTCTATCAAAAGATAGCAGGACAACCCGAAGCTTGGTTTGTATCGTTCACGACGCTTAACAAAGACAAGGCTCTCTCAATCGAGACAGAGCTAAAGGTCTTCAAAAAGAAAGGTCTCGATAAGCGCTTTTCCGAGAACGTCGAGTCATTCGCTATCATGATTAATGACAAAGAGGAAACTTCCCAGAAAGTCGGTCAGGTTTTGTCTCGCGTAATTGAAAAGTGCAAGTCGAGATAACTGAAGATTTCTATCTAATCTCTCACTTTCCAGGCTTAAGACAATACCTCATTAGCCCCAGGTGTGTTTTTAGGGTCGGCCTGGCTATGCCCAAGTAGGAGTTTATTTGGCGATGATGCAAAACCTTGTGAAAAATAAAAGAGCAATCGGACTACTGATTTGTTTGCCGCTCATTTTGATTGCTGGTTCACCGCAACTCGGCAGGGTCATTGTGGGAGCTGCGAGCCATTCTGTCACGCAGCAGCAAGACAAAGACTCACTCTTCAAAGAATTCAATGACAAGAAGCGCTCTGATCCGAAAGAGGCGTATCGATTGGCGAAAGCCTACCTGGAGAAACACGGAAAGGACCAGGACGAGAACACGAAGTATGTCAAAGAGTGGGTTACTGCGTATGAGGCGGTGATGTCCAGAACTGCAGCGGGTGATTCAAAGACTCACGAGGGCGCAACTACAAGCCCCGCGGCAACTGATTCAAATGCGGGAACAAATCCCGCGAAGACGCTGGATATGAACGGGACAACGTGGCAGGTAAAGGGAAAGGAGAACGGCAAGCCGTGGGCGAATATTTTTGCATTCCGTGCTGGGGGCAGGTTTCAGTATGAGCGATACGGCGCCGATGGTAGTTCCAACCTTTTGGCCGGTACGTGGCGACAGTTGGATGAGAGTATTTTTGTGACGTTGCTTGGGCCGGATGGCAATCCTACGGGCACGATAAGGGCTGAGTTGAATGGAGCTTGTCTGAAGGGCGCGCTGACGATGCAGGGGCGCGAGTTGCAGTTCCTAATGGAGACCGAGAGTGCACCGAACGGGTGCACAGAACAGAGAGAAGCTGCTCGCAAGATCGAGGAAGGCAGACTCGAAGCAGAACGGAAGGCGGAGGAAGCCAAGCGAAAGGAGGAGGAAGCGAAACGCTTGGAGTTACAAAAGATTATTGCTGCCGGAAAATCCAAGGCGGCGAGTATGGCTAAAGAGGTAAAAAACACTCTGGGCATGGATTTCGTGTTGATCTCCCCTGGGACGTTTATGATGGGATCGAACCAATCTTCAGACGAACAGCCAGTGCACGAAGTGACTATCACTCAGCCGTTCTACATCGGCAAATACGAAGTGACGCAGGTTCAGTGGCAGGCGGTAATGGGCAGCAATCCAAGCGATTTCAAGAAGTGCGGTAAGAATTGCCCGATGGAAAGAGTGTCCTGGAACGACGCTCAAGACTTCATCAGCAGGCTCAATAGCAGGAATGATGGGTACATCTACCGTATTCCAACTGAAGCAGAATGGGAATACGCCGCGCGGGCAGGCACAACCGGCGATTATGACGGGAATCTCGATTCGATGGCCTGGGACGATAGTAATTCAGACGGTCGCACTCATCCTGTCGGAATGAAACAACCAAATGCGTGGGGCCTGTACGACATGCATGGCAATGTTAGCGAGTGGTGTCAGGATTGGTACGGTCAATACAAAGCCGGTCCCGATGTTGATCCATCCGGGCCAGCTAACCCCGGGCAATCCCGGGCGGCGCGCGGCGGGAGCTGGTACAACGATGCCAACCGCTTGCGTTCCGCGCATCGCGATTACGAGCCCCCTCACGCCCGTTGGGGCAGCCTCGGCCTTCGCGTTGTGGCGGTCCGCTGAGGACTCTTTGTTATTTGCACTTTTGCCTTTTTGCCCTTTGCATTCAGCTCGCGAACGAAGTGAGCACGCAAAGCTTTTTGAATCAAGGTTCCCTAAATGTTTTGCGTTTCGTTGCTCTCCCAAGAGAGGGCGAAATTGGGTTGCGCCACCGAGGGTGCCGCGCAGCCGGGTCGTTGAACAACAATGCCACAAACTTGCGCTCCGCCAATCGCAACCGACAACCGTAAGCTTGTCCTCTGCTGTCCCCTTACCGTCCGATGAACGTGCAAGTGCCCGAAGACAATGGCGCAGAGATTGTGACCATTACTCTTGTTAACTCACATTCCTGCTCGGCGAAGGAAATGTCGTGATGAGGATAATGAATAAGAAGCAAACAACCCTAATTGTCTTTTGCCTGATGCTTACTTTGGTCGCTGATCCATCATTCGGGCGAGCGACTTCCTGCCCGCCTTTCGTCCAACAACAGCAAGAGAAAGAAGCCCTCTTCAAATAGTTTAGCGAGAAGAAGCGGGCCGATCCGAAGGAAGCAAACAAGCTGGCCCAAGCTTACCTGGAGAAATATGGCAAGGACCAGGACGAGAATACGAAATACGTCAAAGAATGGGTAGTCGCTTACGAGGCGGTGACGTCTAGAACATCGGGCGGGGCGAAGACGACGGAAAGTCCCGCTCCAAATCCTGGTCCTTCAAAACCAGATACCGATGCGGGAGTGAATCCGGCGAACGTGCTCGACCTCAACGGCACGACCTGGCAAGTGCAGGGAAAAGACAACGGCAAACCATGGGCGGAGGTTTTTGTATTCAAGCCTGGCGGCAGATTTCAATACGAGAAATACGGTGCTGACGGGAGTTCAAGCATCTCGGCGGGCACGTGGCGTTTGCTGGGTCAAAATATCTTCGCCACACTGCTGGGCGCGGACGGGAATCCCGTGGGAACGGCGAGAGCGGAACTGAATGCAGGATGCTTGGTCGGCGCGCTGACGCTTCAGGGACTGAGCGAATGGCGGTTCATGATGGAGACAGAGAGCGTACTGAACGGTTGCAAGGAGGAGCGAGAAGCCGCACGCAAGACCGACGAAGCCGCACGCAAGACCGAGGAAGCCAGACTGGAGGCAGAGCACAAGGCGGAGGAAGCCAGACTGGAGGCAGAGCGCAGGTCGGAGGAAGCCAAACGTTTGGAGTTAGAGAAAACTTTTGCGAAGGATTCGGTATCGCTTTTTTATCTGGGACAAATTGCGGTAGCGAAAAACGATTTGGATGGGGCAATCGCCGCGCTCAATCGGGCCACCGTCAGCGACGCGCGTTTCGCGGCAGCATGGACATTGCTCACTCCAGTCTATCTGCGGCGAGCGGCCTTGAGCACCGATACGGCCAAGTCCTCGGCCGATTATCTGAATGCGGTGCGGGCGGGAGAAGGATTAATAAAGGTCAGAACCGACGCCGAAGCCGTAACGCTTTTTGGACAAGCGCTGATCGGCTCGCAGCAATACGCACGCGCCGCGGCAGCGCTGGAGCGCGCTACTTTGGAGCCTTTGGCCAAAGCTGTCACATTCTATTTACTGGGAATTGCGCAGTCGCGCGCAAAGAACTTTCCCAAGGCAATTGCTGCCTTGGAAACTGCCGCCAGCAAGTCCCCGGATGATATCAACGTCTATCGAGAGCTTGGTTATGCCTACGAAGTCACCAAACAGTATGCAAAGGCGTTGGGTGTTTATCAAAAAGGATTGGTCCTTGCGCCGGCTGACACGGATTTCAAGAAAGCTGCCGAGCGTGTACGGCCATTTGCCAAGTGAAAGGTAGAGATCGAAAGCGCGCTTTGAACTGCCCGGAGGTATCGCAATGAAATTCGTAGGATTTTCATTTTTGACGTTGAAAGGATGACTTCGAGGCAGCGATGATCCCAACCACTTAAAGACCAGTGCCATTAGAGCGTCTTGGAAAAAGCGCAACGGCTGCTTCAGGAGATAACAACAGGATTAGCATTTGCGATTTGCTGGATAGTTTCAGAAAGTCGCTGTTGAGTTGGAAATAGCAATGTACAAGAGACAATCGGTTCTTTTTTGGTGAGCGTTTCACTTTGGCGTCATAACGCTCTTTGTTAACAACGCGACATTTGTCAGGGGGCCGCCTCACCAACTCTTTCTGTTCCGCAGCAGCAGGAGAAAGAAGCACTCTTCAAAGAATTCAACGACAAGAAGCGCTCTGATCCGAAAGAGGCGTATCGATTGGCGAAAGCCCACCTGGCGAAGTATGGG
>JBOGOP010000112.1:0-16035 GCA_050747225.1 Pyrinomonadaceae bacterium | reverse complement strand
GAAAGGATCGATCATCTTGTGCGTTGTCGCCATGCGGCGAATCCATTTGTCTGATTTGATGCTCATGATGGAAGACGAGAGAATACAAGGACGGTCGGTTACAGACAAGTGATGAATGTGATGAGAACTGAGTGCTGAGTACTGAGTACTGAGGTTGATTCACGATTCGCTCAAATTGTTCTTGACTCAGCACTACTCAGTACTCATCACTCATCACTCATCGCTCAGCACTCATCGCTCAGGACTCAGCACTCAGTACTCAGCACTCAGTACTCAGCTTTCCCGATGTAGATCACGCCATCGCCAACCGTAAGCTTGAACGCAGCTCCTCCGGCGCCGGTCCGGGCCGACAACGTTCGTGGATCAACTCCCCGGCTCGCGCGACTCATTTCCTCATACGATGCGTCAATCTTTCCTGTGCGTAAGATTTCGGCGTCAAAGTCTCCGCTGAAGCCAGCCGGGATTTCGACGCTGATATCTCCTGACGCAACCCGAAGTAAGGCACCGACTCCGCGCCAACTCTTTGCGGGAATCTCCAGCTTCACAGTTCCAGTTGCGATCGTTGCCGTGAGTGTGCCGCCGGTGAGTTTTAGGTTTGCAACGCTCGCTGCCGCGGAGAGTTGGATATTGCCTTCCACGCCGCCGATACTAATCGGCCCTCGCCCGGCATTGATGTCCAGGTCAATTGCAAAGGGCACGCGAATTCGATAATCGATTTTCCAGGGCAGTCCCAGCAGCGTTTTGGGAAATTTCCTGGCGACCGACCGCATGAACGTCTTGTCGTGTGTTCCCGTACTCATCACCCGAAGGTGATTTGTATCTTCGTTAAGCACGAACGTATTGACGGCAGCCAGCAAATCTAAATCCGTTTCAGTGTCCGCGCGTAGTTCTATTTCCGCGTTGATTTCAACTTCACTACGCAGCCATCCTTCAATCGTTATCGAACTGTCCGGAGGGCCGATGATCGTTAAGGTGCTGCCGTACGGAAGCCTGCGCAGCTCATGCCTGGTCGTTGTGCGCACGAGCTGAGGAATGCGGTTCAACTCGGGAGTCTTTTTCTGCTGTGCTGAAACGGCGTTGGTAAGGAGAAGAAATACAGCAAATAAAATGAGGGCGCGAACGGCGAATGATTTCATTGGTTACCTGTGATCGACCTGTTGGACTTTGGTCGGCATTCGGTCGGGAGCAACGATACTATCAATTGACCGAAAGCTACAAAACAATACGGGCGCTCCAAATCAAATCGATTGGGAGCGCCCGCAAAGAATCGTCCTGTAGTCAAAAAGCTTAACGACGAATAAAGGTGATGCTGCCCTGGAAGTTTGTCACGATCACCTTAGACCGGCCATCAACGACATCTCCCTGCAGTTTTCGTCCGCCACCCATAGTCTTGAATCCATCATTCAAAAACGGGCCTAACGTAATTTTCCTGTTAGGAGCGGCAGCGTCAAGGTTAAAGGCGGAGTCAGCGGGAATGCGTATGGTTATATCGCCCTTGGTTGACTGAAACCGGTAGGTTCCACCACGGGCAAATTCGCCGTCAAAGAAAATATTGCCGATCGTGTTTTGGGCATAGACCTTATTGGCGCTGATTCCGCTGAGTTCGATGTCTCCTTCGAGGGAGACATGCGCCCTTACCAGTTCGCCGTGAATATTATTGACCGTAATCTGACCGCGCTTTGTTTCCAAATCAACGGAGGAATTGACCGGCACCTCAAGTTTGAAATTGACGTTGACATCGCTGCGGCCGGGATTGTCCGCCATCATGTCGACAATAAGTGAGTCGTTGGTCTGGCGCGGCGTCAGGTTAGCCTTGGACTCAAAAATTGCAGTCAGTCGGATCTCATCGCGATTCCACGACTCGACAGTGATCGTGCCGGAAATATTTTTCAGTTCGATGCGAACTTTTTTTCCTGCTGGGTATCGTTTAGAGAGGCGCTGCTGGGCGTTGACTGTGCTGACGCTGAGCGCGCCGCAAACGAGTAACGCCGCGAACAGCACCAGCTTCGCATAGAAACGGACTCGGGAAATTTCAACTCGGGCGGGCAACATTCGCATTCTAATTGACGTGGGGCTGTGCAACAACCTTGATTCCTTCAGACTTCAGTTCAGGGGCAGACAACTCAACCAACCCGAGGTTTACAGCTCGGCAAACTCTTTCAACAGCGACAACTTTTCGCTGAGCGCGGCATTTAACATTTCCTCTGAAACCTCATCGCGTGGATTCTTGCTTAAGGTATTCAGCGATTCATTTACTGTTTGATCAATCACGGCCAGATTCCGGTCGAAGGTCTCACGCATCTCCGGACTCCAGCGCGCCTTATTAAATTCTACTCGTTCGTTCCAATAGGAAATCAACTGCTGTTGCTTTGAGACGCGGTCGCGAACGCCTGCCTCTGCAAGGCTCAGACTCTCTGGTCCGGCTGTTGGACCGGGTGTGCCACCTTGAAAGCGCCGCAAACCAACCACCGTCGAAAGTGAAACTACCAGAACGATCGCTGCCGCTGCCGCCGCTAGTTGCGGGAAAGAAAGTTCCCAACTGCGGCCTAACCAGTTGGACCAAAACTTTCGACGTACCGGCGCGGGTGCCACAGCAACCTCACTCGCGCCGGCCTCGATCATGTTGCGGATTCGCTGCCACAACGCATTCTCGTTTGGTGGCGCCGAGTACTCGCCACGATGCGTGCGGCAAAAGCCCACAATCGATTGCAGGTCATCGCGCACTTCGGCACATTCGAGACACTCTCCAAGGTGCGTGTTGAGCGTGGTGTGATCTTCGTGGCTTAGCGTACCGTCAAGAAAATCGCTGATTAAGTCCTGACACTTCTCGCAGTTCATTGTCTTAGTAACCTCTAACCTGCCGGCTGCTTCGTTAGTCGTCACGACCATGAAAGCAAACTCGGCAACTCGGTTTTCAAGCAATCAAGGGGAGACTGCGTTCAAAAAACTCCTTTTTCAAATTCCCTGGTTCTGCCTTTAAGGCTCTGGATCAAATCCGGCGAGACCTGTTTGGAAGCTAGTCCTTAGCCTTCTGTTGCCTCAGGAGCCCGCGCAATTTCATTCTGGCCTTGTGCAATTGCGACTTTGAAGTCCCAACTGAGCAGCCCAACATCCTTGCTATCTCTTCGTGCTCGTGTCCCTCAATATCGTGCAGGGTGAAGACCGTGCGGTAGCCGGGAGGCAGTTGAGCAATGGCCTTATCAAGCGCAATGCGATCAACTACCGGCATCGCGTTGGGGTTTTCCGTGCCTTTGACTATCTGTATCGGCGTTTCGCCATCGTCCGTGGTCTGCTCCATCTTGACGCCGCGCTTGCGAAAGTGCATCAAGACCTGATTAACGGTCAGCCGGTGCAGCCAGGTGGTAAAGGCCGACTCACCACGAAAGCTTCCTATTTTTCGAAAGAGCTGAATGAAGACTTCCTGAGCTAGGTCTTCGGCCTCCGAGACGTTGCTGGTCATTCGCAAACAGAGCGAGTAAACCCGGCGATTATGCCGCTGGTAAAGTTGCTCGAAGGCCGCCATATCGCCTTGGGCCGCTTTCTGCGCCAGAGCGTAATCCGTTTCCTGCGGCGTCTCGGTTTCGGCTGCGGTCACGTGTTCGTATTGGGGCAAGCTACGAAGATTTCCATCCTGAACGCTTGTTCGCCGCGCTTATCACGAGTCCGCGTTTTCAAGGGAGCGGCGACCTTTTCCTCAGCAATTCCTTGCGAGGCGTGTGGTCGCCCTCAACGCGGGTGTGATGCGGCACTTTAAGCGCGTCGTTGCCTTACCCGACCCAAAAGATATTGAATTTCCTCAGCCACAGCAACATTTTCCCTAAATTCGTGGTTACGTCCAGTACGTGCGATCGAGTGAACGGTAACCAACCGCTTCAGTGACATGCGCGGAGCTGATTTCGTTGGAACTCTCCAAAATCTGCAATGGTGCGGCTGACTTTCAGGATACGGTCATACGCGCGTGCTGACAAGCCGAGGCGAGTCATCGCTCGCTCAGTTGGCCGAGGCATTCGCAACCTTGCCAACAGTGGTTTACTGGTTCAAACTGAAGGCGCTATCAGCAGGTGATTGCTCGCGTCTAAGCGAGCAACAAAACAAGGCGATACTTCCGGCGGTTGCTCCCCTCGCAAGGCGACCACAATCCATTTTCCTCGCACCGTGCCCAACCAGCCGGATGCCGCATTTTATTGTTTGCTGTCTCTAAACCTAGCGTTATTTCTCCGGTCTAAGAAGACCGGCGCTTCATTCAGTGCCTTTGGCGGCTGGTGACGGCCGCCGCGTGAAGGAAAGGGAGTGATGAGACTCCTCACCATTTCATTAATATTCAGCTTTTGCATGACGGCCGTTTTAAAACGGCGCTCAATCAAAGGAGACAAAATGAAAATCAGAAACTTGCTCGTAATGACGCTCACGTTAGCACTGGGCACTCTAAGTGCCGCGGCGCAACAACCCGATGGATCCAAGACGTTTGCAGATCATGAGGGACAAAGCATTACTATCAGCAGTGTCGGTACGGTACTCAGCTTCACAAACGCGAAGGGAGTGAAGACTGACACGAACCACATTTTCCGTATTTGCCCCTGTGGCCATGATTGCATTGTATCGGACAACCCCGGCACTTTAGGAAACCAGGTTGAGTTGACTGTTGATTTTCCAAAGGCCGGCACAATCCTCAAGGAAGGAGAGACCCTGAGTGTTACGGCTATAGTCGCCACGGATCTGTCGTTGACCCGCAAGTTGGCGTGGGAGGCCGGTTCAGACACGGTAACTGTCGATGAGATCATCGCCACCCCGAAGGCTGCCACTATTTGCGGCCTTCGCGAGGATGTGAGTGCGGGCGCCATACAAGGCATGTGCCCACCCCCCCCGGGAGCGTCGTACAAGTGCCCGCCTCAGACGCTGGGGTTCGTAGTCGAAACACCTGTTCGTGTTCGTGCTCGGCGCCGCTCACCTGTGGCGACAATTCGACTAAGCAGACGGGCTGCGATTATGGGTGACCAACCCCTGCATCTCTTGTATCGGTTGTTATTGAAGTAACACTAGCGCGGGGGCGAAACTCGATCTGTGCCGTTGTCGCTTGCCTGTCTTACCGTGCGTTCATCGTTCGCAGCGATTAAGTGACATGCTTGCCCACTTAAAGATTCTGCCGCGGTTGCTTTTGGCTGTCCTCGTGTTAGCCGCTGATTGTTTATCCCAACAATCGTCTGTTTCAACGCCTACCGCAGATCGTTATCTCAACATCCTTGCCGCGCTCGGCAAGAAGGATTACGGACGAGCAATCGCTGACAGCAAGGCTCTCATCGTTGACGAACCCTCCTTTCCCCTGGTCTACGAAAAGCTGGTCAATGCCGCCCAGCGCGGAGGTGATTTAGAACAGGCGCAAATGTTCTTCACCTCACAGCTTATCTCGCCTAACACCAACCTGCGCGCCCGCTTTGGCCTCGGTTTGATTGAGCGGGTGCGAGGCGATCAAGCAGGGGCGATCGAACAGTACCGGCAATGCTTGCAGAGGCTCCCGGACTTCGTGCCGGCATACATAGCTTTGGTCGATACGTATCGCGCATTCGACCGACTTCCGGAAGTTGAGCCTTTCATAGAGACACTGGCGCAGACGACTCCTTCGCGCTACGGACTTAGCTACCTTCGTTACAAGCAGGGCCGCTTTCAAGAGGCAATCGAATTGAGCGAACAGGTGCTGCTTCTCGACCCACATTTGTTCGAAGCCTACAAGACCAGGGCGCAAAGTCTCTATGCGTTGGGCCGTTACGCTGAGGCCCGCGAGGCAGCGCAAACCCTCCTACGGAAGGTCACCGAACCCGAGCAGGTCGAGCTCAGACTCTCTGGCTTAATCATCGGAGGCATAGCGGCCGAGGTGAACGGGAATCGCGCTGATGCGCTTGCCGACTTGACCGCCGCCTACCGCGGCGTTGTCGAAGTGGGCAACCTGGAGCTGGAAGAGTCCGTACACGGTCAGTTGGCCTACGTCTACCACCATCAGAATGACTGCGGGCAATCGCTGCAACACAATCTTGCTGCGTTGGCTTTGGGTAACGAACTCAGGTCGCCTTATGTCGGAAGGTATATTGGCAACATCGGAGCAGCCTACGCCTGCCTTGGCGATATGACGGAGGCAGTAAATTACTACCATCAAGCATTGGAAACCTATGATAATTCGCGAAGCGTCGACGATCCCAACGCGGTGACGCTGCTAAGCAATATTGCCGAAGCCGATCTATCAAACTTTGCCGCCGCCTTGCCAATGTTGGAGCGAGCGTTAACGCTCTCGCATGGTATCAAAAACCGGGTTATGGAAATGCGCGTGCTGCTGACGCTGGGGGCGCTATATCAAGAAAACGGCGATCACGCCGCCGCACTCGAACGGACCAGAGCGGCGTTGCTAATCTCGCAACAAACGGGTGTCGCAGTTCCCGAGGGCCACTCGTGGAATCAATTGGGGAGAATCCACCTCTCGATGCTAGACAACGCGCAAGCGCTGGACGCTCACCAGCGGGCGCAGGCCATTGGCGAGCGGACGCAAGCACCGCACATTATTTGGGAAGCTCAAGCTGGTCTAGCCGCCGTTCTTCAAAAGCAAGGCGAGCTCGAACAATCCGCGCAGCATTATCGCCAGGCAATAGAAACGATAGAGGGAGTGCGGAGCCGGATTGGTATCGCCGAAGATCGCGCCAGCTTCCTTGCCGACAAGATCGATGTTTACAAGAGGCTACTCAGCCTGCTAGTGGAGTTGCAGAGCAACGGCAAGAACGAACAAGCTGCAACCGACGCCTTTCGCTATTCGGAACGCGCGCGCACTCGAGCGTTTCTCGATCTGTTGGCAGAAGCCAAAATCGACGTCGCCCAGAACGCAGCGCCTGATTTCCTAAAACAAAGGCAGGAGTTACAACAGCGTATCTCGCAACTAACTGCTCAACTTCTCAAGGAACGGTCGCAGGAAACGAGCAAACAGGACAAAGCGAAGCTTGGCAATTTGGAAAGAGAGCTGGACAAGGCCGATGCAGAATTGGGTGTTTGGCTTCGGGAACTGCGCAGCCGCAATCCACGCTACGCCGCGTTGAAGTATCCCGAACCGATCACGCTCGCCGAAACGCAGCGAATGCTCGATGACAAAACGGTTCTGCTGAGTTACTCGCTTGCTGAGCCGGAATCGTTTTTGTTTGTAGTCAGCCGCAATGATTTTCAAGTTAAGCGTCTGCCGTCGCAGGCAATCCTCGAGGCGGGCGTGCAAAAGTTGCTGGCGGCGATTACCGACCGGAATAAACCCGCGCCCGATGAATATCGGCGTCAGGCTGTTCTATTGTCAAAGCAGTTGTTGCAACCGGTCCGCCCGATGCTCGCCGGCAAAACATCGCTGGTGATTGTGGCGGATGGAGCATTGCATCGGTTGCCGTTCGAGACACTGCTAATCCCAGGGGCGTCGGCAAGGGGCGACTTGCGGCGGCTTCCTTACTTGATTCGGCAATACGCCGTCAGTTACGCACCGTCGGCGAGCGTGTTGGCCGAACTGCAGAACGAACCGCGCGGGACCGCGCCGAAAAGTTTCATCGCCTTCGGTGATCCCGTTTATGAGCAGCATGCCGAAGGCGTGATCGCGTCGACCCTCCGCGCTGCAAGCCCGGGTGGAAGACTCAACCTCGAACCGCTGCCGTACAGTCACACTGAAATTGAAGGTATCGCAAAACTCTTTGCTGCCGGCGACCGTGAACTCTTCTTTGGTGCGGCCGCCAGTGAAGAGAACGTCAAAGCTCCGGAACGATTGAACCAATATCGGATCGTCCACTTCTCAACCCATGGCTACGTCAATGAAGCGAGGCCGCGCTTTTCCGGGCTGGTGCTCTCATCACCGCAATCGGCAATCCGCAGTCCGCAATCGGAAGACGGGCTGCTGTCTGCCTACGAGATTTTCAACCTAAAGTTGAGGGCTGATCTGGTGGTGCTTTCCGCATGCGAGACCGGGCTGGGCAAAGAGGTCAAGGGCGAAGGGTTGATGAGTTTGACGCGTGCCTTTATGTACGCCGGAACACCCTCGGTCGTCGTTAGTTTGTGGAACGTGAATGACGAGAGTGCCGCTGACTTGATGATCCGGTTCTATCGCAATTTGCAGACTGGGCGGATGAGCAAAGCCGAGGCCCTTCGGCAGGCGCAGTTGAAGACAATTGACGACAACGGCTTTCCGTTTTTCTGGGCGCCGTTCGTGTTGGTGGGCAAGCAGTGAATGCACACTCGCTTACGTCAGCGAACCGTCACCGTCAGCCCATACTCTCCCAGCGGCTTGTTGGTCTGTCCCTCACGGCCGAACAGACGCAACTTGTATTTGCCTGCGCTTAACTTTGCGCGGTCAAGCCGAACGCTCAAGGCGCCGTCACCGGGCGCCGGCCTGACTCCGGAAGTCTCCCAAACACGCGCTCCGCTTTGATCCAACAACTCAAGCGTGTACTGCTGGAATTCGTAGGGTTTGCTTCTGAACAGTCGCAGCCTCACCGCCTTCGCCGCAGTGGTCAAGGGCAACAACAGTTCCTGTGCTGAGCCACGATCGGAGGAGAGCGTGAAGGAGAAGTTCTGGGCGTCATCACGGCCTGGATGAACGGCGGCCAGTAGATCCTCAAGGCGATCGCGTTCGGCTTCGGCGGCTATTCGCTGCTCACGCTCTCGTTTGAGTTCATCGCTACTGCCTTGTTCAACCTGGGAGAGCCGCTGTTCGAGTGCGCGCTGCTTTCGCTCCAATTGCAAAGCAGCCTCTTGCGATTGTTGCCGGGCCCGGCGCTCCTGCCGGAAACTCCAGGCCAGCCAGCCAAACGCACCACAAAAGATCAACAGGCTGGCCGCCAGCGCGAGCGTAATTCGCGAGGTGAACGGAAGTTTCCGGTCACGCCGGCGCTGAAACTCGTCTTGCGCGACGGTCGTTCCCGCGTTTGTCGAAGACACCTCTTGAACACGCCGCCAAAGCGATTGCCACTCATCGTTGGTCTCAGCCGTCGCGATCTCATCGTCGTTCGCACCAGCGGGCTCAAGGAAGTCGCCGGCGCTGCGGAAGAGCGCGATGCACTGTTCGCACTCCACCAAATGTGACTGCGCCGCCTCACGCTCCGCCTCAGACATCTCACCGCGGCAATAAGCGATCATCCGCGGCTCGCTCAAATGGCGGTCGTCCTCGTTGCCTCGGTTGCGATTGGCAGCTTTCATATAAGCGCGAAACTCTTCCCCGTTCGTCATGCGGTCTCCTAAACCTCAGACACTCAACTCCTCAAAGTAGGAACTCAACTGCACGCGCAATGCCTTCTGCGCTTGATGCAGATGCGCTTTAACAGTATTAACCGAAATGTCCATCAACGCAGCGATCTCGCCGTACGACAAATCGTGAACTACGCGCAACTGTGTACAACGACGCATTTGCCTGGGCAAGTGCTGCAAGGCCTCGCGAAGCTTCTCCAATTTTTCTTTCTCCAAGGCGACGGCGAGCGGATCAGCGCCTCTCTCGGCAAGCCGCGCAGCGATCGGGGGACGATCGCCACTTTCACCCTCCCCCTCTAACGGCAGGAGGATGGCCGAGCGTTTTTGCGCCGAACGACTTTCAATCAAGCTGCACCAGACGTTGTGTGCTATGGCAAAAAGCCAACTTTCAAACTGCTCTTCCTGGCGCAGGTCCTTCAATCCTTTATAGACGGAAATAAACGTCTCCTGGGTGAGGTCGCGGCAGTCTTCGGGTGGAAATCCCTTACGCCGAAAGAAGCGCAGTATCTGGGCGTAGTGACGATCGAAGAGCCGGTGGAAATTATCTTCCACGTTCAGCCCTTGTTTGATCTCACGGATTAATTCAACCGAATCTCTGCCAGCGTGGTCCACAGGCAGGATTATAGACAGCGTCGTCGAACGCGACCATAGCTGGTCAGCAAGCTCGCGAAAATATTTCTGACCAGCAGCTAAACCTTTCCGCGCTGATACCCACTTATTGCCATGTCTTCAGACGTAGATGAAGGGCAATTTGGCGACAGGGCCACTTAACCGTCGGCGCGACTCACGCCAACCGACCGCTACCTCAACGAGGAGAATTTTATGCGTAACAGACTTTTCGCGGGCATCGCGCTGATCGCGCTGCTCTCAGCTCTTTCTCTTTCGGCCGGTCAGACGAGAGAACAGCCGCCGATCATCATTACCGATCAGCAAGCGACCACAGCCACGCTTGCCGGCCGCCTTCTGGACAAAGAGGGCAATCCGATCTCCGGCGCGCTCGTCTATTGCTCTGGGCCTGACGGAAAAACTGGCTTCGTCACTGGATCAGACGGCAGCTATCGATTCAATCTGTCTCGCAACGGACACTACACCATCCAGCCGCGCGTCATTGGCTACCTGCCAAGCCAGGCTGACTTCGACGTAATCGTTCCTGGCGCAGATTTCATCGGGCAGTAGCAGGTCAAGTCCGGCTCAAAGGACCAGGAAACTTTCTTTCACTACAACCTGCCGGGTTAGCCCGGCACAAGGAGTTGGATCATGAAAAACAGAATCAGTCTCTTGTTAGGTTTCAGCCTTTTCCTAATCGCCGCGTCGGCGCACGCCCAGCCCAAACAGACCTGGGTGTCCGCAACTGGCGTAGATGAGAATCCCGATCCCGAACTCTTCAATTGCCCTCGCATCGCGCCGTGCAAGACTTTCGCCGGTGCGATAGCGCACACCGCCGCGGGCGGAGAGATTTCGGTCCTGGATGCCGGCGACTTTGGTAGTGTCGTCATCACGAAATCCATCACGATCAACGGTGGTTCCATGCTCGCGGGAATCTTCGCTGAAGGCACTAACGCTGTGATAGTCAACGTCGTGCCAGGCGATCCAGCCGACCCTGGCGTCGTGATCTTGCGCGGCCTGTCGATCAATGGCGGCGGTACCGGGCTCAACGGCATCCGGTATCTCGCAGGCGCCAAGCTGATCGTAGAGCACTGTAGTATTTACGGATTTACGCAAAACGGCATTTTCGTGTCGCCGCTCGCAGCGCCGGGAGACCTGGTGGTTAGTAATACAACCTTGACGGGTGTCGCAGTCGGTACCGGCAGTAACGGCATTGATGTAGTCAATGCCACATCCCTGCACGTTGAAAACTGTGCCATTCAGGGCTTCAGTTCTTCGGGGCTTGTCGTCGAGAATTCCGCCACCGGCATCGGGACGTTCGTGAAAGATACCGTGATGCGAAACAATGGAGGTAATGTTATCGCTGCGGGAAAAGCCGTCTTTGATGGCTGCCGGTTCGAGAGAAACTTTATCGGGTTCGGAGTTTCCCAGGGAGCCAAAGCGACGTTGCACGATTGTGTGCTAGCGGGGAACCTGCTCTTTGGATTTTACTGCCACGATGCCGGTAGTCAGGCTCTGGTGGATGGATCTCAAATCTCCAACAACCTGGTTGGTATTCAAGCAGAAGATTCTGGCCAAGTCCGAGTATCGAATTCAAACATTACCAACAATACGACTGGTCTCTCGGCTGTGAGGGCCGGCACGATTCTCTCGCGCATCGCACTCCTCGTGTTAACCAACACGGTTAACGACAACGGCACGAACGGCGTTTTCACCGGCACTTATTCAACCAAGTGAACTGAACTCCGGAACGCGAAATCAAACCTTGAAGATTCCGTCTATAGCCCCGGTGTCATGCGTTGCCGCGGCAGAGAGAGGAATACCCCAAGCGACGCTCCTGTTTTGCGTCTCAAGAATGGGAGGGTCTCATGAGACAGTTAACTCATAACTCATTTAACTCATTTATCAAATTGGTAATGTTCAGCGGGTTGCTAACGGCGACCTCGATAGTCGGCCAAGCTGCGAGTTTCATCAGCGTGCAACCAGGAAGTTGGGATGATCCAATGACCTGGGGAGCGCCTCGTAATTCCGCGACCGCTCCTTGCGGTGACGGACGTTCAGACAGTGGGCGTTGAACCGAAGAGTGTTACGTCCAGTACGTGCGATCGAGCGAGCGATAACCCACTGCCTCGGCTACGTGTGCGGAGCGAATCTCTTCGCAACCTTCAAGGTCCGCAATGGTGCGGCTGACTTTCAGGATGCGATCATATGCGCGTGCTGAAAGACCCAGCCGTGTCATCGCTCGCTCGAGCATTTGCTCGCTATCAGAGTCGATGCGGCAGTGACGACGAATCATCCGCGGTGTCATCTCAGCGTTGGAAAAGATTTTTTCTTCCGCGAGGCGCAGGCGCTGTTTCTCTCGCGCGGAAATGACGCGCTCGCGAATAGTTGCAGAGTCGTCGGTTTCAGGAGGTGCGTCTCCGGTCAGGTCGCGAAACTTTACCGCGGGCACATCAATATGGATGTCGATACGATCCAACAGCGGGCCTGAGATGCGACCAACGTAGCGCTGAATCTGCAAAGGCGAACAACGACATTCGCGCGTTGGGTCGTTCCAAAATCCGCAGGGACATGGATTCATCGCAGCGGCGAGCATGAATGAGGCGGGAAAGGTGAGCGACATCGCAGCACGGCTGATTGTCACCTTCTGATCCTCGAGCGGCTGCCTTAACACTTCCAAAACACTGCGATCAAACTCCGGCAATTCGTCCAGGAATAAAACCCCATGGTGCGCCAGCGACACTTCGCCCGGACGCGGCACGGCGCCGCCGCCTATCAAACCCGCATCGCTGATTGTGTGATGGGGAGAACGAAATGGTCTTTCGGTAACCAGTCCGGCGCGGCCGGTCAGTCCTGCCACCGAGTGAATCTTTGTTAGTTCCAGCGCTGCTTCAAACTCCAACGGTGGCAGAATTGTCGGTAAACGTTTCGCCAGCATTGTCTTGCCCGAGCCGGGCGGGCCGATGAGCAGAATATTGTGGGAGCCGGCGCTGGCGACTTCGAGCGCGCGCTTCACGGAGAGCTGGCCGCGAACCTCGCGAAAGTCCACGTTGTAGATAGCCGCGCGCGCAAGGATCTCTGCAGGATCAATCACCAGCGGCGCCGGTGGATCGGGGGAACGCAATGCTGCGACTAGTTCGACTGCGCTGCGGAGATCGGCAACTGGATAGATATTTACTCCTGAAACTACCGCTGCCTCTTTGGCGTTCTCGTCCGGCAGGATTACATGTTTGATTTGCGCCTCGCGCGCCAGAATCGCAATTGGAAGCGCGCCTTTGATCGGACGTACTCTGCCGTCAAGCGAAAGCTCTCCGACACACAGCAACTGGATCAGGCTGTTTTCCTCGGAGAGGTCGCCATTTGCGCCGAGGATGCCAAGCGCAATTGGAAGATCAAAACTAGCGCCTTCCTTGCGCACGTCGGCAGGCGCCAGATTGATCGTGATTCTCTGGAACGGAAAGAAGAAACCGCAGTTAGTGATCGCGGCGCGGATGCGTTCACGCGATTCGCGCACCGCCGCATCAGGCAAACCAACAATGGTTACTGACTGCGGCGACTCCGCTTCGCCGCGCACCGGTGTTAGATCAACTTCAATGTCAACCAGATCCGCGTTGATGCCATAAACTGCCGCTGAGAGAGTTCGAAAGAGCATGGGAAGTCAGTCCTCTGCGAAAACAGCGGTGGTGGAAAAGCATTCAGGTAAGCGGGTAGGAGCGGGTGTAGGGGTGAAAACAAATCGAGCGCGCTTCGGGACTACCTCGAAAGCGCGCTCAATAGAACACGCTCGTTGTGGGTGGCAACGAGTCAGACGCGTTGTGATTTCAAGTCGAGCGAACTATCTGCGGCGCGACGGAGCAGCGGTAGCCGTCGCAGGCAGTTTGATTTCCTGGCCCGCATGAAGTTCAACTCCAGCAGTAACGCCATTCAGGCGTGCGATTTCATTCGCATCGAGATTACGAGCGGCGGCGATCTTGGCAATAGTGTCGCCTTTGCGGGCTCGAATCTTCGTCAGGGTTGGAGCGGCAACCTCTGCTGTGCCGGGTTTCCGCCGGTTGAGCGTTAGGCGCACGTTGCTGCTCGGAACCACCAGTTTGTTGGTGGACTTCAAATCCACGCCAGCGTTCATCGCCTGTAGTTGAGCGATGCTGGTACCAGTCCGATTTGCAACGGCTTGCAGATCCTCACCAGGCGCTATAGAAATCACGCGGGCAGACTCACGCCGGTCGGCAGGAATCCGCTTGAGCAATGCGAAGAACTGTTTTCCTTTTCCGCCGGGAACGCGAACGTTATAGGCTTCGCCTTTCGGTGTTGTGTCTCGCTTGAGTTCCGGATTCAGGCTGCGAATGTAGTCAACACTGGTATCGGTAGACTCAGCGACGAGCTGAAGACTGGTAGAGTTCGCTACCTGCACTACGTCATAAGCCATCGGCGAATCAGGGCGAATGCCCTTGAATCCGTATTTTTCCGGATTCTTCGCAATCAGGATTGTCGCCAGGATGTTGGGAACGTAGTTGCGCGTTTCCTGTGCGATATAGGGATAGATCGCCCAGAAGTTTGCAGTCCCTGCGCGGGAGATGCCACGGTCAACGTTGCCGGCGCCGGTGTTATAGGCAGCCATCGCCAATTCCCAGTTGCCGTTGTAACGCGCGGCGAGGCTCTTCAAATACTTGGCGGACGCCCGTGTTGCCTGTTCAAAACTATTGCGCTCATCAATCCAAGCTGTCTGGCGGAGGCCAAACTGCCTGCCAGTGCTGGGAACAAACTGCCACAGACCCGAAGCGGCAGCCCATGACATGGCCCTGGGCTTCCAGGCGCTTTCCACCTGACCGAGCCAGGTGATATCGATGGGCACGCCTTCTTCCTTGAATATTTGCCGCGCCATCTTCATGTAGACGCCGGACCGTCGCAGCCCCGATTCCATCGTGCTTCGTCCACGACCCTGATAATAGTTGATGTACTGCTGGATCAGCGGGTTGGGAGTAAAAACGAAATTTACGTTCTGCTTCGCTTGTTCGAGCGCCAGCACGTCATCGGGAGAAACATTTTGTTCTGCTGAAGTGAGGACGAGCTTACTGAGCTCGTCAAGCGGAGACGGTTCAAACTTCTGATCCACAAACCCGACTTGCGGTACTGGCGGCGGGGCCGGTGTGTTCTGACCGTTCTGAGCGATCAACTCGATCACATTACCCTGTTTCGAAGGTGAACTGGTCGGTACCTCTTCGCGATAAATTCGCTCTACCAATTCCAGGTAATACGTCTGAAGCTCGTGACTCGACCGGACATCGAGACCAGACGTGAGGATCTCGTCGACGGCCTGATCGAAATCATCCCGAGCTTCGCTACGCTTACCCGCTTCGAGGTTGAGTTTGCCCTTGCGGAAAGAGTCTTCAGCCTTCTTGATTATCTGCGCTACGCGGGGCGCCGACTTCTCGACCTCGGTTTGAATGTTGCGAGCAGACGAACCACCAGCTGGAATCTGTCCGTAGACACCGGCAGCCGGCAAAACGAGTACCGCCAATAGCGTTACGCGCGCTATCAAGGTCGGGTAGCTCGTTCTCATCGATTGTTCGTCCTCTTCTCGGTTATTAATGCAAATTTCCTGAGTTTTTAGAGACATCTATTTATCTAATTGCCGGGCCTACCGCTCGATATTTGGTGGATTGGATGATCCAAAAGGCCGCTTAACGGAACAAAAGCCACCCGGAGGTTATCACACGATTTTCCGGAGTGTCAAACAAGTCTCCTTCAAAGAGAAACGGCAAATTGGTGAACTTTTCCACTGGATTACAGCCGTCAAAGATTAAAGATGCAACCGCCTTAGCCGGGGTTGTGCGACTTCTTAAACGCCGGGGGAAAGCCGAAAGGTCCATTCATTTTGCAGGCGTAAATAAGTACAACGATTTGATTGAGGTTTTCGACGCGTAGCGTTGGCATGAGTTTAGCCCAGCCTTTCAGAGTCTGTGTCAAAACTCGCGTTCGCAGCGCCAAAGGCGCGGAATGTGAAAGCCTGGGGCAACGCCCCAGGTGAAGGTGTATAAGAATCTTAAAGCGCTGAAGGCGCGAGATGGCGGCGGTTTCGCGAAAACACGAGCGTTCGGCTGGCTTCACGATCCATTGCGCGCCTTCAGCGCTCGGGAGAGTCGCTGGCTCCCACCTGGGCCGATGGCCCAGGCTATTACATTC
>JBOGOP010000111.1:0-16086 GCA_050747225.1 Pyrinomonadaceae bacterium | reverse complement strand
CCAATATTCCGCCTGCCTGCTCGTGAAGATCCAAAGATGCGAAAAAACAAACTCTGCATACGGCTCACTCAAGAATCCGCGCGTGAAACGGTGGTTGGGAAACCACCACAAAACTGAGGGAATCAGCTACAATGGAACCACGGAACTATACGGCAATTATGTCACGAGTCCTGACATAATGGCACCCATAGCACAACCTTGAGCCACAAAAACCCGCGGAGAGAACCGTGCCAACAATAAGAGCCACCCCTACACGTTTTCAACTAACCGTAGTCTTAGTTTTTGCTTTGTTCACTTCTCTGCCGAGCCGGGCGCAAGAACCCGCCGCAGGCGCCAATCGTCTGAGCCTTATGCCGGTGCCCGCCTCTGTAAAGATGCAGGCCGGTCGCTTACCCGTGACAGCAACCTTCAGCGTGGCTACGAAAGGCTTTGTCGACGATCGTTTACGAGGCGGTATTAGACGCATGACGACGCGGCTCGCCGGTCGCACCGTGTTGAGTTTGCCTTACGATCTAGCTGCCAACGAAAGTGCCGCCGCGCTTGTGATCGAATGCCAAAGGGCCGGTGACGTTATTCCGTCAATCGGCGAGAACGAAAGCTACCGTTTGGAAGTCAGCGATAAGCAAGCACGTTTGTTGGCCCCAACTGTAATCGGCGCGTTGCGCGGGATGGAAACGTTTTTGCAGAGCGTGCAGGGTGATCGAGATGGTTATTTTCTGCCGGCAATGGAAATCCAGGATCAGCCTCGTTTTCCCTGGCGGGGTTTATTGATCGACGTCGGTCGACATTATCAGCCGTTGGAAGTTTTGAAGCGTAATCTCGACGCCATGGCAGCCGTCAAACTCAACGTTCTTCACTGGCACCTGAGCGAGGATCAGGGGTTTCGCGTCGAGAGCAAGAAGTTTCCCAAACTCCATTTGATGGGATCAGACGGGAATTACTACACGCAGGATCAGATTCGCGAGATCATTGCTTATGCCCGCGATCGAGGTATTCGCGTCGTGCCGGAGTTTGATATTCCGGGTCACGCCACCAGCTGGTTAGTTGGATATCCGGAACTCGGCAGCGCTCCCGGTCCGTACCAGATTGAACGCGCTGCGGGCATCTTTGAACCTGCACTTGATCCAACCCGCGAGCAAACGTACAAATTTCTCGATGAATTTTTTGGCGAGATGGCTTCCCTGTTTCCCGATGCTTACATGCACATCGGCGGCGACGAGAATGAAGGAAAACAGTGGGATCGCAATCCACAGATTCAAGCCTTCATGAAACAGAAAGGGATTAAGGATAACCACGCTTTGCAGGCTTACTTCAATCAACGAGTCTTGAAGATCCTGCAAAAGCACGGCAAGAAAATGATCGGCTGGGAAGAGATACTGCATCCGGACGTACCGACGGACGCTGTTATTCATTCGTGGCGCGGAGCGGCATCCCTGGCCGAGGCTGTGAAGAAAGGCTATCTGGGAATACTTTCCGCCGGTTACTACATCGATCTCATCTTCCCCGCGTCACAGCATTACGTTGTTGATCCGATTCCGGAAAACAGCACTCTCACTCCAGAAGAGGCGAAACGGATTCTGGGCGGCGAAGCGACTATGTGGAGCGAATGGGTAAGTACCGAAACGATTGATTCAAGGATCTGGCCACGTACCGCCGCGATCGCTGAACGCCTTTGGTCACCAAGTACGGTGACTGATGTCAACGATATGTATCGTCGTTTGGCGATAATCAGCCGGCAGTTGGAGGAGCTGGGTCTTACACACGAAAAAAATTACGGGATGTTGCTCAGACGATTAGCAGGCAACGGCGATCCTGCGCCACTGCGCACGCTCGCATCGGTGCTTGAGCCAGTCAAAGAGTACCGCCGCTATCAAATGCGGCCACAGACCATGTTAAGTCCCCTGACCGGATTGATCGATGCTACTCGACCCGATAGCGATACGGCTCGAGGCTTTTCGTCAGTCGTTGATAACTTCATTTCCGACGCACCGCGATTTGCACTCTACAGGCGAAGCCTAAGCGAAACACTCGCTGCCTGGCAAAGCGCCGGGCTGGCGCTTGGACCGCTGATCGATAGCTCTCCGGCGCTCCAGGAAGCCCGACCACTCGCAAACAATTTGTCGGAAATATCCCAGGTGGGATTGGAAGCGATGGCGTATCTGTCGGCCGGCCAAGCCCCGACCATGCAATGGCGCGATGCTCAATTGCTAAAACTCGACGAAGCAGCAAAACCAAAGGCGGCGCTGGAGTTTGTCGTCATCCCAGCTATTCGGAAACTGGTGATGGCAGCGGCTGAATTAGCACAGCCTAAAGCAGCCACTTCAGCGGAACGAAAGAACTGAGTAAGGTCGCTAACTAGACTGTGGGTGGTGCACCGGGCCCTACAACTGCGCTGTTGAATTCAGCGCGCATTGATTGACACTATGAAATATCGACAGTTCGGACGATTGGGTTGGAAGGTAAGCGAGATCGGTTTCGGCATGTGGGGTGCCGGCGACTGGACCGGATCACACGATGAAGAATCGTTGACGTCGCTACAGCGGGCTGTTGATTTGGGTTGTAACTTTTTTGATACGGCGTGGGCTTACGGAAACGGGCGAAGCGAAAAGCTGCTGGGTCAAATCGTGCGAGCCAACCGTGACTCACGCATCTATACAGCCACCAAGATTCCACCCAGGAACTTAACCTGGCCCAGCCGACGAGAGTTCGCGCTCGACGAGTGCTTTCCCCCCGATCACATTGAGGAATATGTCCACAAGAGCCTTCAAAATGCCGGCGTCGACTCGTTCGATCTTGTGCAATTTCACGTCTGGGAGGATCGGTGGCTGGATGATGATCGCTGGATTAACAAGATGCAGGACCTGAAACGCCAGAACTTGTTCAAGGGAATCGGCATCAGCATTAACCGTTGGGAACCATGGAATGGGGTACAGACTGTGCGCAGCGGTTTGGTCGATTCGGTGCAGGTAATCTACAACATATTCGACCAGAATCCGGAGGACGACCTCTTACCCGCTTGCCAGGAGATGGGGGTTGCAGTGATCGCGCGGGTTCCTTTTGATGAAGGCACGTTGACTGGGACTCTGACAAAAGAAAGCAGCTGGCCCGAAGCGGATTGGCGCAACACCTACTTTGTGCCGGAGAATCTCAACGCCAGCGTAGAGCGAGCCGAGCTGTTAGGACCGCTTGTCCCTCAAGGGATGACGATGCCGGAGCTGGCGCTCCGTTTCATTCTGAACAATCCGGCAATTAGCACGACAATTCCAGGCATGCGCAAACTCGGCCATGTCGACTCAAATATCGCGACTAGTGACGCCGTCCGGCTTGTTGATGACTTATATTCCCAGCTGCGGCGGCATCGCTGGGAGCGGCAGCCAACCTCCTGGTCTCAATAAGGCTCGCAGTGGTGAATTGAATCGTTGTCGCAGGGGCTAGTTGGGAACGGAGTCTCCGGGCTTCACGATCCGGATCCAATGATCGGTGAACTTATCATGAGCCCCGGGGAGTTCGAGCTTCGGCATGTGACACGTTGCGCACTGTTGTTTAGCAACCGGACAGGCTGACGCCGAGCGAGCCGCAGTCTTTGCCTGGGCGCGATCCGCGACGTGGCAAGCCAAACATTTTGAGTCATAGAAAGCTGCATCCTGGTTCAGTTTGTCGTGTGGATCATGACAGGCGATGCAGCTGATGCGCGGATCGCCGGTGTGTCCCCGGCTGTTAAAAATGCGATATGGTTGATAACGAAGATTATTGCTGCCGCCTTGCTTTGGCATAAGCAGCGCCTTTTCAAAACTAACGTGACAGGCGCCGCAGAATTCCTGACTTAGCTCGTCTCCGTCCAGCGTATCGGGGCTAAATATTTGCAGGTTTTTGTTACGTGATTTGATGGCCGCGATGTGTTTCTCGCCAGGACCATGACAGCCCTCGCAAGTAACTCCAGGCATCAGATGTTCGAGTTGCAGTTGAGAGTTCCTGGTCGATGCAGTCGAGTGACAGGCGAAACAACCCTGCGCAGCTTCCAGGGTCATTTCCCGACCAAGACCATCTTCAAGCGATTCAGGCACGGTCCGCGGATGAATAATAGTGAAGTCGAGATTCTGAATTTCCTGGTAGTAGCTAACGCGACTTTCGTAGAACATACCCTTATGCCGAAACAAATAAGTTTGGCCGGCCTTGCCCTGGCCAAAGCAGTAAAGGATAGGTTCGGAAATCGCGTTTGAGCCATCACTGATTCTGTAGTTGCTACGATTTCCGTCACGCTCAATCACATAGCTATAAGGACCGATGCGAAACTGCAGGCGAGGATGAGTCTTCAAAATCTCACAACGCTCAACAGGTTCGAGCGCCCGGCTCATCGCATTGGCTAACCGCTTCGCTGTGTGGCTAGTGTGGCATGCTGAGCAGGCTTCGCTGCCCACATAGCGGACACCAGCAAACTCGCGCGTTGGCCGCCACTTGGAAAAAACATCACGCGCATTCTGGCCGTAAAGAGACGATGATTCCCAAAGAACAAGCGTGAAGAATACGAGGCCGCTCAAAACTAGAGATTTTTTGACTCGCTCAGACATTTATCTCGCCGCTGGCGCGCCACTTTTGGCAACACCCTCTCCTTCAATCACCTTCACGTAAGTATTGATTGGCAGGCTCGTAAGCTTGTCCACCTTGCCGCTGGGCCAGCGAATCTCGATATTTTCAATTCTTTTTGCGCTGCCCAGACCAAGCACTTCGCGTGGATCGTGTGATGCAAGATAACTCCCGCCCGCGGTTTTCAAACGGCTTCGTTTCACACCGCCAGCTTGCCAGGTAATCACCGCGCCTATTGCTGCTGGATTACTCCTGGTCCCCACCAGCTGCAAACCGAGCCAGTTGTTCTTATTTCCGCTCTCATCGCGAAGCAGAAGTGGCGGCTCGCCGTTGTTTGAGATCAGCACATCGAGATCGCCATCGTTATCAAAATCGCCGGTGGCCATGCCGCGACCGGAAAAGTCTTTACCGAAGACGGCGCCTGATTGCGCGCTGACATTTTTGAAGGTGCGGCTGTTGTTCTCAAATAACAGCAGGGGTTCTTTGTATTTCACACGCGTCACGCGCATTTCGATAAAGTCGTCTGGATGGCCGTTGACTAGAAATAGATCCGGGTCGCCATCATTGTCGTAATCGAAGAACCTCAACCCCCAGCCGCTTAACATTTGCGTGGCGGTTCCGATCTCTCCGGGCTCATCTGTAAAGATTAGGTCCTCCCGGTTGTGGTAGAGGCTGAAAAACTCGCGGTCGATATTAGCCACAAAGAGATCCTGCCGGCCGTCGCCATCGTAGTCGGCCGCATCCACACCCATTCCCGACCGCGGTTTGCCGGCATCACTGAACGCGACGCCCGCTGCCAGGCCCTCTTCCTCAAATTTTCCGCCGCCCTTATTGATAAAAAGAAAGTTGGGCATCGTGTCGTTGGCGACAAACAAATCCATCAGCCCATCGTTATTAACATCCGTCGCGACGGCGCCGAATGATTTGCCGGGCGAATCAGCAATGCCCGATTCCTTACTCACGTCAGTGAATTTGCCGTCGCCATCATTGTGGAAGAGGTGACTCGGCCTCGGCTTGAATACGCGAGGTACACAATAGTAACGCCGGCTCAGCCCTTCATCAGTGCACAGAATATTCAGAGCCTTTTCGTAAACCACGAAGCTGGAGACGAACAGGTCAATCTTGCCGTCGTTGTCATAGTCGAACCAGACAGCGCAGGTTGACCAGCCGGGAGCAGCGACGCCGGCTATATCCGTTACATCAGCGAACGTGCCGTTGTTGCGGTTGCGGTAAAGAATATTTCGACCATAACTGGTGACATAAAGATCGACCCAGCCATCGCCGTCATAATCAGCAGCGGCTACGCCCATCCCGAAAGTGCCACCGGCCACTCCGGCTTTGTCGGTCACATCGGTGAACGTGCCATCGTGATTGTTACGGTAAAGCGCGTTCTTAAGTGGGGTGGCAGGAGTGTAAAAATCTGAAGGTCCGCTATTGACCAGGTAAATATCCATCCAGCCGTCGTTGTCGTAATCGAAGAAGGCGCAACCGGCCCCGACCGTTTCCGGCAAATAACGGTCTGTTGAGTGGGCATTATTGTGAACCCAGTTGATGCCGCTCTTTTTCACTGGCACTTCTTCGAAGGTAACGTTCGGCTTCGGCGTTCCCTGACCCATACTGACGAACGGCAGACCGAAAAGTAATAAGGAAATGCTTAGGATTCGCTCGAAAGTGAGGCAAGCCCGCAAAGCGCGGTGCCGTCCTTGCTCGTTGGTTTTGAGGAAAGGACTCATCAGCGTTTATCAAGGATTCGGTGGTGTGATAACAAAAGTGTCGCCTTCCCTTTTCTGCGACAGATCCACGGACTTGAGCCGTTCAACGATTTGCATCTCAGCCTGCGCGCGTTTCGGGTCCTTAAGCCGAGCATACAAGACCGCTAATTGGTAGTGGGCCTTTGAATCGTCGGGATTGAGTTTGACTCCCAGCTCCAGTTTCTCTTGAGCTTGAGGATAATTTTTCAGCTTGAGATAACTAGCACCGAGAGCGACGTGGGCATTGGCGAATGATGGCGACAATTTTATCGCCCTTTCCAGGAGTGTTATGGCCCGCTCATCTTCGTTTTCTTCCTGCAAAATCAGGCCCAGATAGTAGAAGGGTTCCGGCACACTCGAGCCGGCTTTGATGGTTTTCTCGAGGTGGGTCTTCGCTTCGGGGAACCTCTTTTGTTTGTATAACACATAGCCCAGATACATTTGTCCCTGGGAGTTGTCAGGCTGAAGATCCAGGGCACGACGAAAGAGCTGTTCGGCCGCAAACAGGTCAGTCCTCTTGAGCAACGTAGCGCCGAGCGCAATAAGATAACTGGGTTCGTCGGACTTCAATTTCACGGCCTGCTCTAATGCGATCTGGGCTTCGTCGTAAACCGCGAATCCCAGAGCAGCCACCCCAAATTTGTAAAGCATTTCGGGTGAATTACCCAACAGATCTTTCGCCTGAGATAAATAAGTTAACCCGGTTTTTGAATCTCCCTTCAGTTGGGCGACGCGCGCCAGGCCGAGCATTGCATCGGTATTGTTCTTCTGCGCACCAAGCGCTCCTAAATAATTTGTTTCCGCCTCGTGCGCATTGTTTTTTCTTAGATACGCATCGCCAAGTAAGGTTAGGAAAGCCCCGACTGATGGCTGTTCCATCTTTGCTTTCTCAAGGGTGTTAATCGCTTCGTCAATCTGTCCCTGGGAAAGCATCAATCGCGCAAGTTTGTAGTTGGCCTCTACGTTGTTGGGCTCAATCTGAATGACTTGCTTCAATTCCACGATGGTTTTTTCAGGCGCATGCTTGAGCAGGTAGAGCAAGGCAAGGTTCATATGCGCCGGCACAAACATGGGATCGAGCCGCGTGGCGCGAGTTAGAAGGCTTTCGGCCTCATTCAGTTTCCCCTGTTGAGCGCGAACTGTCCCAAGCAGATTAAGCGCGACTACCTCGTTGGGAGCGATGCGCAGGATGCTGTTCAGCTGATGTTCGGCTTCGGTAATCCGGCTCTCGCGAATAAGGCTTGCTGCTTTCTCCAATTGCTGCTGGATGTTATTCGTCTGGGCCGAAACAAGAACCGCGCTGAGCATCACCAATAAAGGGCAAACAACGCGCTTGAGCCAGGTCAGGGACAAGGAAGTGGAGCGAGATGGATACACCAGCAGCCGCGGCCGAATGAGTTGGTTCTTTGAAGAATGATCTTTCATCCTTGTGTTCGCAAGCAGATGAAACTAACTCGATTAGCTTGCGCTTCGCCGCAATACAGTTTGCGACTCCGCGCCCATTTATTGTCGTGAATTGTTCTTGTAGTTCTGCTGGCCAACGACGCCTTGACCTTCTTTGATGGTCAAAATCCTGTTTATGCTTGCCTCAGTGACTTTGTCGACCGTTCCGCTCGGCCAGCGAACCTCTATTAGATCTATCTTTGTTCTTTTCCCAACCCCGAATTGCAATTTCAGATCGCTCTGCGAAAGATAACTGCCACCACTGAAGACTTCGTCAACCTGGGTTAAGTCTCCAGAAACGATTTTGACTCGGGCGCCGATGCCGTCGCGATTACTCTTCACCCCGACAACCTTAATAGAAATGGAATTGTTCGCATTGCCGCCGTCGTTTCGCAGCAATTGCGGCGGACCGTCCAGATTGTTAATGAGGACATCGGGATCGCCGTCATTATCGATGTCGCCAAAGGCAGCACCGCGACCGGTTCGCTTCTCGGCAAATGGAGTTCCTACCTGCGCGCCCACTTCGTTGAATGTGCCGTCGCCGTTGTTATGGTGCACCAGGTTGCGTTGGCGGTAGGTCGGCAGTTGCGGATAGACGTGACCGTTCACCACCAGCAGATCAACCCAGCCATCATTGTCATAGTCAAAGAACTTGGTGCCCCAACCTACGTAAGGCAGACTTACTGCCGCAACTTTGGCCGCATAAGAAACATCCGTAAAGGAACCCTTACCATCGTCGTGATAAAGAGTGTTGTAGTCATCATCGAAATTAGTAATAAAGAGGTCGAGTTTGCCGTCGTGGTCATAGTCACCCAGCGTTACGCCCATGCTTCCCTGTTCGCTGCCGTTTTCGTTGACTGCCGTGCCTGAGGAAAATCCGACGTCTTTAAAGGTTCCGTTGCCGTTGTTGTGATAGAGAAAGTTGGGCGTCGAATCGTTCGCGACAAAAATATCAACCAGACCATCCTCATCAAAATCGCTGCAGATCACACCCAGACCATAGTAACCCTCGACGTCGGACACACCGGCCTTCTTTGAGACGTCAGTAAAGGTGCCATCGCCTCTGTTGTGATAAAGAGTGTCGCCCGCACCGGGCAGTCCTCGCGGCCCGCACTGAACGGGTACACCCTTAAACTGGCAAGTGCGGCCGCTACCAAACTCAGGCAGATGATTAACATCGAAGTCCACGTAGTTGGATACAAACAGATCGAGATTGCCATCATTGTCGTAGTCCACGAAAGCAGCGCCAGTGGACCATCTGGGATCAGCGACGCCGGCGCTCTGTGTGACGTCCTTAAAAGTGCCGTTGCCGTTATTTTTCAGCAGATGGTTGGGACCCAGACAGGTCACGTAGATGTCGTCCCAACCATCATTATTGTAATCGCCAATCGTCACGCCCATTCCCCACCCGATATCACCGACACCTGCCTTCTCCGTGACATCGGTAAACGTTCCGTCGCCGTTATTGTGATATAGGACGCTCCGGGTCTTCTGCTTTGATTTCACCATATCGACGGTAAGCGAGTTGACCAGGTAGATGTCCAGATAGCCGTCATTGTCATAATCAAAGAGCGCGAGCCCGCCACTCATCGATTCCACGATGTACTTTTTCTCAGGAGAGGAGACATGTTTGAAATTGATTCCGGCCTGCTCTGTAACATCTGTAAAGCGGACTTCAATCGCGGAATCTTTGATCAGCAGTGCGGAACCTGATAAGAGAAGGGTGGCAGCGATGAGTCCAGGGATTATTCTTGAAAACAAAAGTCAGCGACCTCTCTGAGACTCAGGGATTGGATTGTTTGCGTTCTTTCTCTTTCAGCTGGCGTGAGATTTCCAGATGATTGTCGCCTTCCGCTTTCCGTCCGGCGATCAGGTATGCTCGGCCGAGTTGGTAGTGAACATATGGTTTCTCTGGAGCCAGCTTGGCCGCCAGTTCCAGATGCTCTAGTGCTTCCTTGACTGCGCTCTTTTGCAGCAAAGCTTTTCCAAGCTCGTAATGCGCGTCAGCAAAATCAGGTTTGAGCTCAACGACCTCACGCAACAACTTGAGACCGGCGTCGGTTTTTTGCTGAGACAGCAGAACGAATCCGAGATGGTATTTAGCTTGAATGTCGCGAGGATTCAACGCTAGTTCATATTCGAACTCCCGGGCGGCCTCGTCGAATTTTCCAGCCTTCACGTAAACCAAACCGGAGTAGTAATGGACCATCGGTGTTTTACTATCGAGCGATAATGCCAGCTGCAATTCTTCAAGAGCTTTGGCCGTCTCGCCCTGCTCGTCATATGCCTGGCCAAGTAGGATATGGAGTTGGGGAGTGTTGCCGCCGAGAACTACCATCTGCCGGGTAACCTGATCGGCTGCCTGCTTTTTGCCTTGCTTAATTAACGATAGCGCCAGCGTATAGTAAACGCCTACATTCGATTGCCTGGCAGCAACTACAGCAGTCAACAACTCAGATGTTCTGTCGTAGTTTTCCAGCATGAAATAGCTGAGTCCCAACAACTGCATGGCCTGAACGTTGGCCGGATTTACGCTCAATTCCTTCTCCAGTGGGGGAATAGCCTCCTTGTAAGACTCAGCCTTGAAAGCCGCCAGCCCCCAGTTGTAATTCAGACCCGCAAGCTGTGCATCCCATTTCGCGGCTTGACCAAACTGCTCCGCAGCAGCAACAAAATCCTCGCGCTCGGCCCGGAGCAGAGCAATCTCATTGTGCGTGGCAGCGACTATCCTGGAGTAATAAGCTTCGCCGTCCTTCAATTCTTTCGCAGTCTTCGTATCAGGTGAAGTTCCTTCGGCGATTACACCTTGGGACGAAACGATGTCCGGAAAATTGCTGCTCTGCTCACGCAGGTTTACGGCGTTTATGTAAATTTCGTTCCTCTCTTTGTCTCTTTTGAGAGATTTAGACTTGAGCTCCGCTGCGAGCTGCAGCTCTTTTTCAGCCTCGTCGCCCTGCCCCGTTTTCAGAAGCGATTGTCCCAACCGATAGTGGGCAGTAGCCACCTGGTAATCATTGTGTCCCAACGACGGATTGAGAGAGATCGATTTCCTGAGCACCTCAACTGCTTCAGGATATTTCCCCAGCGACTGATACGCTTGCCCCAAATGAAAGTAGGGATCCGAGTTGTTAGGCTGAATGGCTACAGCCTTCAGGAGCAAGCCAACGGCCGAGTCCCATTTTCTATCCATCACGTAGAGGATGCCCAGATAATAGTTAGCAAAAAATTCTTCCGGATGGGTTTCTAACTCAATCCGGAATTCCTCCTCAGCATCGTTGAGACGGGCTGCTCCGTCCTTGAGCAGATAGGTGAGGCCAAGATAATAATGAGCTCGCGGAAAGTTACGGTCGAGCGCAACAGCCTTTTTGAATTCATCCAGCGCTTCAGCCAGGAACCCCGTCTCGCGATAAGCACGGCCAAAGATAATGCGTAGCTGCGGACGGTTGCCAAACTGTTGAAGCATTTGCTGGAAAATCTGCTGTGCCGGAGCAAACTGGTGTTGCTTGAGATAAGCCAGGCCCAGGGTGTAGGCGACATCATGATCGTTAGGAGTGAGCTTGAGAGCCGCCTGCAGTTCGGCTGTGGACTTAACAAAGTCGCCCAGCATGAAATAGCTCTTCCCCAGCATGTGGTGGGCGCCGGCACTTCGCGGGTTGACTCTTAACACTTTAAGCAAAGGCTCGAGGCCTTTTTCGTATTGTTCCGCGTCGAAGTCAGCGATCGCTAGATCTATCAGGGCCTCTTGGGAATCAGGGTTGTAAACTGTAGCAGTTTCAAGAACGGCAATCGCCTGCTGATACTTCTTCTGGGCGGAATAGATCTTTCCGAGCTTGCCATATCCTTCGGCGAGAATAGCCCGGTATTCGGTTTCCGCGGCTGCGAAGTTTCCAGCGCGCTTTTGCGCGGCAGCCGCGTCAGAATGTTGTCGAATCGAATCCTGGGGAGATTGGAAAGCGAACAGGAAAAGCAGCAGAGGAAACAAGGTGGACGGTAGATACCTCACTTGAACTTTCTTTCCGAGCCCCTTGAAAAAATTAGACGGAGGGCTGATGTAGAACTAATCGCCCTCCGTCTTTTGGTTTCAGCCGTGCCTTACTATATCAGAAGTTGAACTTGATACCGAACTGGATATTGCGCGGACCTCTATCCGAATTCAGCTTGCCAAAGTTTCCGTTACTAAAACCGGTGAATTGGTTGGCGGTGTTGAAGCTTGCGCCTAAGCCATTATCGAACCCGTTGAAATTAGTATGGTTGAAGAGGTTGAACATTTCCGCCCGGAATTGAAGTCCGTATCTCTCCCGGACCTTCCAATTCTTGGCCACTGAAAAATCAACGTTTTGGAGTCCCGGCTGCCTCACGAATCCACGCTTCAGATTACCGAACTGTCCGGGCGCCGGTAACGAGAATGCCGCCGGATTCAGATATACCGTCTTGTCCGGGCCGTTTAGGTAAATCGGCACGCCGGACACCAGGTTGGGCCGGAAGCCGGCTGGAGCATTACTCGCCAGACCAAAATAATTCCCCGGCGCTTGTGTGTTAACGTCCAAGGGAATACCGCTCAACAGGGTAACAATGCCATTGATTTGCCAATTTCCCAGAACCGCACTTCCCAGCGTGCCCATTTGTTTGAATGAGGGCAGCTGAAAGACCGCGTTGGAAACCAACATCTGCCTCCGGTCGAGGTCAGAATCGCCCTTATCCAGATTAAAGTTGAATGGGTCGGTGGTGGCACTGGTAAACGAAGTTAACGGAACGTTGGAAGTAGCGTGCGACCAGGTATAGGACACCTGGTAGGACAGATTGTTTGTAAAGCGCCGGTTAACCCACACCTGCAGCGCCTTGTAGTCTGATTCCCCAGACGATTGGCTCATCGTGATCGGTCCAAGGTTTGGGAAGAGACGATTGGCGCTGGCGATAGCAGCAAGGTTGGGATCATCGGTGGTGAACGCGGTGATCACTGCCGCTCTTTTCGCCGGCGTGACCTAGTTGAAGTTCACACCCCGTCGCCAAATGCGCGAACCGTGATTGCCAATATAAGAGACTTCAGCCACTGTGTTTTTCAGGATTTCCCGGGACACGGTTACGTTCCACTGCCAGCTCTCGGGTGGTCTAAAGTCCTCGCTCACGGCGTTGAAGGCGGTGTTGGTGCTGACTCCGGCTACCGCGCTTATCAATCCGGGATTGATAGTATCGAGGCTACGGAAAGTTGGATCGTCAGCAAGATTTGCCGTACTCCCGCCCCAGGCAGAGTTAACCGTTTTGGTCCACGGCGGATTGCCCGATAGACGCAGAACATCTTCTATAACATTCGACCGACTCATGAAGCGTCCAAAGCCCATGCGAAGCGCAGTCTTGCCATCTCCGTTGATGTCCCAGGCAAAGCCCATCCGGGGCTGGAACCCTTTGTTGTACGGCTGCCACAGTGAGCGGCCGAACCCATGTTCACCAGGTTTCACCAGCCCGCTCAGCGGGGACACGCCATCATATAGTCGTGGGATGTAGTTACTGATCCGATCATTGTCAGAGTAGGCGGGGGAATATCTGGACCAGCGCAGGCCCAGAGTAAGCGTAACCCGCGCACTCATTTTGTAGGTATCGTTGCCATAGAATTCAAAGTCGTGCCAACGACCGAGCGAAGCTTCGTCATGGTCTATCTCGGTATAGCATCCAAGTGGGAGGTCTTTGTAAAGCAAGTCGGCTATAGCGTTGCCCGTTCGCGAGTCCGTGCCGCAATACTGCGCAATGCCGTTGGCGCCCTGCGCCAGTTCGTTCTTGATATTATGGCTGGCCAAGCCCCCGAATTTCAGATCGTGAGAGCCGGCGACCTTCGAGAAGTCGTCCTTCCAGATAAACAGATCTTCGTGATTCTCCCATGGAGCCTGGTGCCAGAGAACGGGATATCCACCAGCTCCCCAGTTAGTCGGTAGCCCAACGCCAGGGGCCTTTGGGAAGACGGTCGGAAACTTCGAAGCGATCTCGTCGTTTAGGGCCTGACCCGCGGCGCTGGTGGTTATGAAGATATTGTTGCCCGCCCGCGAGAACTGGAACTCATTAACCGAAGTTGAGCTTAGGGTAGTTGCCAGCCTGATGGCGAAGCTATGACTCGGTTGATCCCAATCCGAGGTCAACGTTGGGAATGGAGAGTCGCCCCAGAAATTGTTGGCCGCTTGCCCGTGGGTCCAGGTCTCATTCGTATATTTGACCAACAGGTTAGCGTTCTTAGTAATGTTGATGTCGCCGCGAATACTGTCCTGACGCGTATCAACTGGTTGCAGTAGAGACGAAACCCAATTGGTTGAACCAGTAGTATTAGGTAGGGGGAATATCTTCAATATGGACAAAGCCGCCGGGCTGAGGTTGGCTTGCGGGATTTTGTTACCAGGAAACGGCAACATGGTAAAGGGATCGTGTGGAAGAGCAGATGTGAGTGCGCCGCTGAAATCACCAACTCGCTCAGCCGCGGTCGGGACCTTGGCCGAAAGAACCACGCCACGCTTTTCACGACGCCATTCCTCATTCCAGAAAAAGAAGATTCTGTCTTTCTTAATCGGGCCACTAAAGTTAAAGCCGTAGTTGTTGTACTTCAATGCTGCTTTTGGCTGGTTGGCTCGGTTAAGGAAGAAATCGGTGGCGTTCAATTTGTCACTACGATAGAACTCAAAACCGGCGCCGTGAAACTGGTTAGTTCCACCTTTGGTAATCAGGTTAATTACCGCTCCCTGCGCCTGGCCATACTGAGCGCTGAAACTATTGCGCTCAACGCGAAACTCCTGGATAGAGTCTATAGAGGGAAAGATTAACAAAGTGGCGTTTGAACCTACGTCCATATTGTTAACACCATCAACAGTCCACATGTTGGCGTTTGACTGATTGCCGTTCACAGACATATCAACGTGCGAATCAAGGCCGGTGCCACCGGTACCAAACGCCCCACCCGCTCCAGCTTGCGTGACCGGTGAAACCCCGGGGACCATCAAGGCCAGTTGCGCGTAGTTGCGACCATTGAGCGGTAACTCCGTTACCTGTTTCTCCGTGATCAGGCTGCTTATTTCCCCGCTTCGCGTCTCGACCGGTGCGGATTCCGATGAAACTGTTACGGTTTCGCTGACCTGGCCCACCTGCAAATCGATGTTCACGACTTTGTTTTCTGACACGTGCAGCTCAACTCCGTCGGCGATGCTTTTCTTGAAGCCGGTAGGCGCAGTGCTGATCGAGTATTTCCCGGCCGGCAAACTAGAAGCCAGGTAGAACCCGTTGTCGTCGGAAGTCACCGTGCGTGATGTTCCTGTACCCACGCCGTTGATAGAAATTTCGGCATTGGGGACCACTGCTCCCTTTTCATCGCGCACTGTCCCGCTGATACTGCCTACCGAGGTCGTCTGCGCATTGGCGACAAAAAACAGAGCGCCGATCAGGACCATCAATATTTGCAAACCAAACTTCTTCAGCATACCAACCCTCCTCAGGTGTACCTGCTCAAGCGATCTATTGGACAATCACTCGCGTCCACTCAAGAGACGCCGATGAAAGTCTCAGAAAAGTTATCAAGCCGCAGAACGCGAAAGACTCTGACAAGAATCCCGAAGCACTCCGGAACCTTCAATGCCGAATCACCCTTGTTCAGACCCTAGATTGCAGAATTCAGAAAGATATGACGAAAGACGTCACTAACAGCTCACTTGAGTTCGATTCTAGCTTCGCGAAATGATCCGACCCTACGACCAACTTCACGGTGGAAACGAAGATGACGATGCGATATCACTTACCGGAACAATTGTGGCATTGGCAATTGATCGCGCGCCATTCTATTTAGCTATTCCACGACTATTCCAAATCCGCTTACCGGGATTTGTCACTCAAGAGAGTTTGGGAGACTTTGTTGCACACTCAGACAAAAGCATTTACTCCTAACCGTAAACCTTGTCAAGCACTTTTTTGGAATGCGCGTTTGCCCAATAAATACTCATGTTTTGCATTTGCGAATTCCAAAGCCAAGAGGCCGACAAACACCCAACTTTGTTGGCTTGGGCAACAAAGTTGGGGGCGTCACGCCACCAGGGCCGATGTAAATTTGCCCGCCAGCACTAAACTAAGCGCGCCCATTAAGGTTGGTTGGCTTCCCAAAGTTGAGACCATGATAGGAGTTGAGGGAAACCCTCGACAGATGCTGGAATCTACAGAGGCTCTGAGATCATCTGCGATCACTGGCCAGGCTCGCACAATTGGACCACCAACGATCACGGCCTCCGGGGCTAGTCCCTGAATGAGATTTGCAATCCCAACTCCAAGATAACGTGCTGTCTCTTTC
>JBOGOP010000110.1:0-16099 GCA_050747225.1 Pyrinomonadaceae bacterium | reverse complement strand
CAACCGCGCCGTCAGGCGCAAAGTTGTTTCGCGCTTCGCGCTCATTTGCGGGCGAGCCGCCCGCGCTCCCGGCAAATCACTTGAGCTCCGCCCAGCGATCCAGATCGAGCCAAGCGCGTGTTGCGTTGTCGTAAACCTTACACACGGCTGGTGGCTGGCGTCATGAAAACATTTTTCCGGCGTCCGATGTTTCTGCATTCACAATCATTAGTAATAACGATAATAAGTAACGAAAGAAGAGCGACTGAGATTAGTCTGTCGCTGTAGAATCTAGCAACTAATTTGGAGTGCGGTGGCCCGCCGTCGCTTTAGCAACGAATCAGCGGGAGTAAACCACCCTTCCCAACCTGAGAGCGGCTCAAGATTGAATGGCTTCTTTCAGGATTGAAGGCTTCCACCCATGCCGAAAAAATCACAACTTGAATTATCTCTCAGGTTGGGAAGGGTGGTTTACCCCGCTCAGACTTTAAGTCATGACAGAACCAGAACAATCAGAAATCGCAACCGCCTACAACGATTGGGCTGAGACGTACGATACTGTTGAGAATCGCACACGCGATCTGGCAGCGGAAGCACTGAGGCGAGCCGACCTTAATCTTGACGGTCGCAGAATCGTCGAGGTGGGTTGTGGCACCGGTCGCAACACGGAGTGGCTGGCGGAGCGTGCTGCCGAGCTTATCGGCCTGGATTTTTCTGAAGCGATGCTCGCCAGGGCCAGGGCTCGGGTGAATAATCCAAGAGTGCGCTTCGTCCAGCACGACGTCCGCGCAAACTGGCCACTCGCGGATGCTTCAGCCGATGTCATCGTTGCGATGCTGGTTCTGGAACACGTCGAACATCTGGAAACAGTTTTTTCAGAGGCTTTCCGGGTGCTCATTGGCGGGGGTCAATTCCTGCTCTGCGAGTTACATCCAATGCGGCAACTCGCCGGCGGACAGGCTCAGTTCAGTAACGCCAGAACTGGCGAACACGAGCGCGTAGCTGCGTTTCTCCATGATGTCTCGGATTACGTAAACGTGGGCCTGGCGTCCGGGTTTGAGCTGGAACAGATGGGCGAATGGCGCGATGCCGACGCGCCTCCGAGCAGCGATCCCCGGCTATTGTCACTGCTGTTTCGTAGCCGCGCTACACGCTGAAAAGTGATTGCAGAAAATCCTTCGTACCTTCAGGCCCGGTCAATTCCAACCACAGCGGACCGTTTGCCGGTTCGAGACGAAGATTGAAGCGCAGAAACGGACAACACTCGCGCTCAAAAGTAATTAGCTGGGCCATCTTAGCGATCCATTTTTCGCCCGAGGGAAAGCGATAAGCATAGCCATCCTCTAGTTCTCTAGTCTCCAGCAAGGCCGCCTGAAACGTCTTGAGCAAGTCTGCCCGGCGTCGTTGAAAATCCGGGTCCGTGAGACTGCAGGCGATTGGTAGGTCTGTTGAAGTCATTGTTTAGTCAAGCTATGGGTATTGAGGTGGTGTCCTAATTTGATTTTCGTTTTGTCAGGCAAAGAAAAAACGATCCACGAACAACACGAAATTGCACGAAAAAGAGTTAGTGTGACTTAGTGTATTTCGTGGATCGTTTGCTTTTGTTTCTAAACCAGGACACTACCGTATATGACAGAATGCCCGTCATGCCACTCAACTCCTCTTCGGTGACGCTGCGCGCTATGGTACGATTTGCGCTCCGGAAAAATAAATCCCCCGCCGATTTCTCGCAATTATTGAGTCTAACTACTTTGGAGTAGCATACGCGCAGGAGACAACTATGTTGAAGTTAAAAACGACTTTGTTGACGATCATCTCTCTGGTTTTTCTGGTGGCCGCGACCTTTCCGTCGCCGGCCCAGAAGAAGGACGAGAAAGAGAAAAAGGTCTACACCGGACCGGCGGTGCTTTGGCATGCGCCGAACGATATTGAGTCGCGTAATTTGTTGCTGGGCGCCGGTGGCGAAAAGATGAAACCGGATCTCAGCCGGGTCACGTTCATTGAAGAAAAGAAGGGTGGTTGGTCAACGAAATATCGCGTGAAAGATGGCAAAGGGGTTGAATGGGTTGCAAAACTCAGCAAAGAGGCGCAGCCGGAAACTGCCTCTAATCGCCTGGTCTGGGCCGCCGGTTACGAAACGGAGATCGTCTACCTGGTTCCGGAACTGGAGATAGTAGGCAAGGGAACATTCAAGAACGTCAAACTGGAAGCGCGGCCGAAAGACGTCAAGCGCACCGAGTTTTGGCTGTGGGCCGATAATCCATTTATCGGCAAGCCCGAATTTCAGGGCCTGAAGATCATGATGGTGCTCATCAACAACTGGGACATGAAAGATGACAACAACGCGATCCTCGCGACCAAGGGCGTGACAACTTCTGAACGTCGCTACATCATCAGCGACCTCGGCGCCACCTTCGGCAAGACTGGTGGAATTATTTCGCGGAGCCGTAACAAGCCTTCCGATTATGTGAAGTCGGAGTTTGTGAAAGGAGTTAAAGGGAATCTGGTTGACTTCAACTACGGCGGCAAGAGCGGCAAGCTCTTCGACAACATTACGATTGCGGACGCGAAGTGGCTGGCTAACTGGTTGGGTCGCTTAAGCGATAATCAAATCCGAGATGCGTTTCGCGCCGCCAACTACACAACTGAAGAAGTGGAGATGCTAACTGGAGCAGTCCGCGCGCGAATCAACACGCTGTCTAACCTCCAGGGCAGCGCCGGTCGATAACGATCACAGTCAACACAAAAAAGTAGGACAGGCATTCCTGCCTGTCCTTTTTTGTAGGACAGGCTTTTCAGTCTGTCCTTATTTTTTCGATTGCAGGGAGACGATGCCTGTGCTCCCCGAGGACAGGCAGGAATGCCTGTCCTACTCGACAACGTCCTCAGCCTCGCCATCACCTCCTGCAGCAACGAGCGGCTCGCGCACTGGCGGCGCGGTGATCTCGTGACCGCCGACGATGTCAGGAAAATCATCAAGGTCGCGCTCGCGAGCCTGATCGATTGTCTCGTCGCGCGCGATCTCCACGTTGCGGTAATACTCCATGCCCGTGCCGGCCGGAATCAACCGCCCCATGATGACATTCTCTTTCAGGCCGCGCAGGTAATCGATGCGTCCGGAGATGGCCGCTTCGGTTAACACCCGAGTGGTTTCCTGGAACGAAGCAGCGGAGATAAACGAGTCAGTCGACAACGAAGCTTTCGTGATACCGAGCAACAGCGGCTCGGCCTGCGAAACTTCGCCGCCATTGTTGTTCACGCGCTCGTTTTCGTCAGTGAAGCGGAAACGATCGACCTGCTCTTCCAGCAGGAAGTCAGTGTCGCCAACTTCCTTAATCTTCACCCAACGCAGCATCTGCCGCACGATTACTTCGATGTGCTTGTCGTTGATGTTCACACCCTGCAGGCGGTAAACCTCCTGAATCTCGTTGACGAGATACTCCTGCAAGCGCTGCATGCCGAGTACGCGCAGAATGTCGTGCGGATTCAGCGGGCCATCCATCAGCGCTTCTCCGGCGCGGACGCGATCGCCTTCCTGCACGTTGATGTGCGTGCCGCGCGGAATGTCGTAATCCCGCTCCTCGGCGTCGTCTCCCGTGACAATCAACTTTCGTTTGCCCTTGGAGATTTCACCAAGCTTAACCACGCCATCGATCTCAGACATGATCGCGGTTTCGGCCGGCCGCCGAGCTTCAAACAACTCAACGACGCGCGGCAAACCGCCCGTGATGTCTTTAGTCTTGGTTGTTTCGCGCGGAATCTTGGCAATGATGTCGCCAGGCTCCACGTTTTCGCCATCGGTCACCATCAGGTTCGCTCGCACCGGCATCTGGTAAGTCTTCAGCATCTTGTTGCTGGCGCTGCGAATTTCCAGACGTGGCTGCTTCTTCTCGTCAGGCGAGTCTTTAACAACCATGCGCGACTGACCGGTGACTTCGTCAACCTCTTCGTCAAAAGTGACGCCTTCTTTCAAGTCCTGATACTTAACGTGTCCAGCGACCTCAGTAAGAATCGCGAAGGTGAACGGATCCCAGGTCGCCAAAAGCTGATCCTGAGTAACGCGATCGCCGTCTTCAACCAGAATGTGCGCGCCGTAAACAATCTGATAACGTGCCGCTTCGCGACCGCGATCATCGATGATTGTCAGCGAGCCATTGCGATTCATGGCGATGCGCTCGCTCTTGCGGCTCTTAACGGTTTGCAGGTCAAGGTACTTGATCGTTCCGTCCTGGCGAGCTTCGTGCTTCGAGGACTCTTCCAGTCGCGCCGTGCCGCCGATATGGAACGTGCGCATTGTTAGCTGCGTGCCCGGCTCGCCGATCGACTGTGCGGCAATCACGCCCACCGCCTCACCAATTTCTACCGGCCGTCCCGTTGCCAGGTTGCGCCCGTAGCACTTGATGCAGCAGCCGCGACGCGATTCGCAGGTCAGCACCGAACGAATGCGAACGCGCTGCACGCCGGAACGTTGAATCTCCGACGAAAGGTCTTCGTCAATCTCCTGGTTAGACTCGACGATCACGCGACCTTCAACCGGGTCGATGACTTCTTCGAGGGCGATGCGACCGACGATGCGATCACGCAGCGATTCGATCTCTTCGCCACCCTCAATGATGGCGCTGGCAGAGATACCGCGCAGCGTGCCGCAGTCCGGCTCGCTGATGATGACGTCTTGCGCGACGTCGACCAGGCGGCGCGTCAGGTAACCTGAATCGGCCGTCTTCAGAGCGGTGTCAGCGAGACCCTTGCGCGCGCCGTGCGTGGAAATGAAGTACTGCAACACGTCCAGGCCTTCGCGGAAGTTTGCCTTAATCGGCGTCTCGATAATTTCCCCCGAGGGCTTGGCCATCAAGCCGCGCATGCCGGCCAGCTGGCGAATCTGCTGGGCGCTTCCTCGCGCTCCGGAATCGCTCATGACCAGTATTGGATTAAGTTCTCCGGACGCCTTCTCGCGATCATCCATCGCCTTGAACATTTCCTTGGCGACCTTATCGGTCACTTCCGACCAGATGGCGATGACCTTGTTGTAACGTTCACCGGAAGTGATTACGCCGTCGAGATACTGTTGCTCAACCGCGATGACGTCCTTCTCAGCTTTGTCGACTAAAGGCCGCTTGGCATCCGGCGTAACGAGGTCGTCGATGCCGATGGAGATGCCGGCCTTGGTCGCATAAAGGAAACCGAGGTTCTTGAGATCGTCAAGCATCTTCACTGTCATCTCATGGCCGAGACGGATGTGCGAGTAGTTGACGAGCGACTGGAGTCCTTTTTTCTTAAGCGTGCCGTTGAAAAACGGCAAGCCCGGCGGAATCGAATCGTTGAAGATGACCCGGCCAACTGTCGTATCGATTACGCGGCGCACGTCTTCCTGCACGGCTGCACGAAGAATGTCCTGCGGATCGTGTTCCTGCGTCAGATCGATCAAGTCTCCCTGAATGCGCAGTTTGATGGGCGTCTGGGTTGTAACTTCTTTCGCGTCAAGGGCCAGCAAAACTTCTTCGAGCGACGCGAACACGCGGCCTTCGCCCTTCGCGCCGGCCTTGTCGCGCGTCAGGTAGTAAATACCCAGAACGATGTCCTGCGAAGGCACGGCAATAGGCTGACCACTTGCCGGACTGAGAATGTTGTTACTCGAAAGCATCAACACCGCTGCTTCAATCTGCGCTTCCGGCGAAAGTGGAATATGCACGGCCATCTGGTCGCCGTCGAAGTCCGCATTGAAAGCGGTGCAGACGAGCGGGTGAATCTTGATCGCCTTGCCTTCAACCAGCACCGGCTCAAACGCCTGGATTCCCAGACGGTGAAGGGTCGGCGCGCGGTTTAGCAGCACCGGATGCTCACGAATCACTTCTTCAAGAATGTCCCAGACCACCGGCTCCTGCCGTTCAACCATTTCGCGCGCCTGCTTGATCGTAGCTGCATGGCCCTGCTTCTCGAGTTGGTTGTAGATGAAGGGCTTGAACAGTTCGAGCGCCATCTTCTTCGGCAAGCCACACTGGTGCAGCTTCAACTCCGGACCAACGACGATTACCGAACGTCCCGAATAGTCGACGCGCTTACCGAGCAGGTTCTGACGAAAACGTCCCTGTTTGCCTTTGAGCGTTCCACTCAGGGACTTTAGCGGACGATTGTTTACACCGCGCAACACGCGACCGCGGCGGCCGTTATCAAACAGCGCGTCAACTGCTTCCTGCAGCATGCGCTTTTCGTTGCGCACGATAACTTCCGGAGCGCGCAACTCCATCAACTTCTTCAAACGGTTGTTGCGGTTGATAACGCGACGATAGAGATCGTTCAAATCCGAAGTAGCGAAACGTCCGCCATCGAGTGGCACCAGCGGGCGCAGCTCGGGTGGGATAACCGGAATGACGTCGAGAATCATCCACTCCGGACGATTGCCTGACTTCAGGAAGCTCGTCGCCACCTTCAGCCGCTTCGAATACTTGAGCTTCTTCTGCTGCGAAGTCTCTTCGCGCATGCGCTTACGCAGTTCGACCGAAAGCTCCTCGACCTTCACCATGCCAAGCAACTCTTTGATAGCTTCGGCGCCCATCTTGGCAACAAAGGCGGCGGGATAGTCGCGAACGAGTTCGCGATAGCGCTCGTCTGTAAGCAGCTCGCGCTCTTTGATTCCCGGAACATCGCCCGGATCAATGACGATATAAGATTCGAAGTAGAGGACTTTTTCCAACTCGCGCAAGGGAATGTCGAGCAGGTGGCCGATGCGCGAAGGCAGGCCCTTGAAGAACCAGACGTGCGAACAGGGGCTGGCCAGATCAATGTGACCCAAACGCTCGCGGCGCACCTTGGCCTGCGTCACTTCCACACCACACTTGTCGCAGATCACGCCGCGGTGCTTCATGCGTTTGTACTTCCCGCAGAGGCATTCCCAATCCGCGACTGGTCCAAAGATGCGCGCGCAGAAGAGTCCGTCACGCTCCGGCTTAAACGTGCGGTAGTTGATCGTCTCCGGCTTTGTCACCTCGCCGTGCGACCATTGCCGGATTTTGTCCGGCGAAGCCAGCGAGATTCTGATTGCCTCAAAGTCAGGAGCTAATTGTGTCTTCTCTTGTTGAAATCGAAACACTTGATATTCTCCGTTGTCGCTTACAACAAACCAAACAATTTTTGGACTTTGGTCTTAGGCCTTTGGTCTTTGACTTCTTACGTCGCAGCCTCGGCAACGCGCAGACAGAACAAAGACCAAAGTCCAAAGACCAGCTTTCTATCCTTCAACAGCGCTCGTTATGAGCGCCTCGCCGACACCTTCTTCAGTACCGTCGCCGTTGGCTCCGGGTACTTTCTTATTGATCAATTCCACGTCCAGGCAGAGCGACTGCAGCTCGCGCACCAGCACGTTGAACGATTCCGGCAGGCCCGGATCGAAATCAGCCTCGCCCTTAACGATGGCTTCATAGATCTTCGAACGCCCAGCTACGTCGTCTGACTTCGCCGTCAGCAGCTCCTGAAGAATATGAGCGGCGCCATAAGCTTCCAACGCCCAGACCTCCATCTCTCCAAAACGCTGACCACCGAACTGCGCCTTGCCGCCCAGCGGCTGCTGCGTGATCAAGCTGTACGGCCCAATCGAACGAGCGTGAATCTTGTCGTCGACAAGGTGCGACAACTTGAGCATGTAGATGTAGCCGACGGTGACTTTCTGCTCAAACGGATCGCCGGAAAGTCCGTCAAAAAGAATCGCCTTACCCGACTCGTTAATGATTTCCGGTAGACCGATCTCAGTAGCCTTTTCGCCTGCGAGTTTGAGTTTCTGCTTGATCTCGGCTTCAGTTGCGCCGTCGAACACCGGCGTCGCAAAGTGAACTCCCAAAACGCGCGCCGCCCAGCCAAGGTGTGTTTCAAGAATCTGCCCCACGTTCATGCGCGAGGGCACGCCCAGCGGATTCAGTACGATTTCAACCGGCGTACCATCCGGCAGGTAAGGCATGTCCTCTTCCGGCAAGATCCGGGCGATGACGCCCTTGTTGCCGTGACGGCCGGCCATCTTGTCGCCGACTGAAAGCTTGCGCTTCATGGCGATGAAGACCTTAACCATCTTGATCACGCCGGGAGCGAGTTCGTCGCCCTGACGCAGCTTGGCAATCTTCTCTTCGTAAATATCCGAGAGAATCTTGATTTGGCGCTCGGTGCGATCTTCGTATTCCTTGATCTCCGCGCCAACATCTACACGCGAAGAAGCCATCTGCACTTTGCGCAGGACCTTCGCTTCAATGCCCTCGAGCATCTCCCGCGTAATGGACACACCCTTGGGAATGACAACCTCTCGATTAACGGTCAGGTCGGCGGACAGCTTGCGTCCTTCGAGAAGTTCGCGAATGCGCTGGTCGCGCTGTTCGCGAAGAATGCGCGTTTCATCCTCGAGGTCGCGTCGCAGACGGTCTTCTTCTTCCTGTTCGATCGCCAGCGAGCGCTGATCCTTTTCCTGACCCTTGCGCGTGAACACCTGAACATCCACGACTGTGCCGTCGATTCCCGGAGGCGAGACAAGCGAAGCGTCCTTCACGTCGCCGGCCTTTTCACCGAAAATGGCTCGCAAAAGTTTCTCTTCAGCGGTCAGCTGGGTTTCGCCTTTGGGCGTGACCTTGCCAACCAGAATCGAACCGGGTTTGACCTGAGCGCCGATGCGAATGATGCCGCTATCGTCAAGGTCGCGAAGCATGTTCTCGCCGACGTTCGGGATGTCGCGCGTGATTTCTTCAGGGCCCAGCTTCGTGTCGCGTGCTTCGATTTCCAGCTCTTCAATGTGAATCGAAGTGTAGTAATCGTCTTTTACCAGACGCTCGGAAACCAGAATCGCGTCCTCAAAGTTGTAACCGCGCCAGGGCATGAAAGCCACCAGCACGTTACGACCAAGCGCCAGCTCGCCGCGATCGGTACAAGGACCGTCGGCAATGACCTGGCCTTTCGAAACGCGCTCGCCCACATGGACGATCGGGCGTTGGTTGATGCACGTGTTCTGATTCGAACGCTTAAACTTGATCAGCGTGTAAATGTCCGCAGTCACTTCTCGCGAAATCGTGCCGTCAACATTGTGGTCGGCCTTAATGATCGCGCGCTCGGAGTCAACGTAGTCCACCACGCCGTCGCGTTTCGCAGTCACCACTGCACCCGAATCGCGCGCCGTCGTCTTCTCCATGCCGGTGCCGATATAAGGCGCTTCGGCACGCAGCAACGGCACAGACTGGCGTTGCATGTTAGAACCCATCAGCGCGCGGTTGGCGTCGTCGTTTTCGAGAAACGGAATCAACGAAGCGGCCACCGATACGAGCTGCTTCGGCGACACGTCGACGTATTCAATGTCTTTACGCAGAGCCAGAATAAACTCGCCGGCTTTGCGGGCCGCGTTGCGGTCATTGACGATGTAGCCCGCCTCGTCCAGAAGAATGTTGGCCTGGCCAACGACGTGCTTATCTTCCTCCCAGGCAGTCAGGTAAAAAGGCCACGGCTCATAATCTGCCTTGCGAGCGCCGGCGCCGACCTTCTTGTTAATCTTCTCAACTTCTTCCAGCGGCAGATGCTCGCCGTGCTTCAACTTGGTGTCACCGCCGTTGAGTACGCGCACGTATTCAAGCACCTTGCCGTCCGTGACCTTCCGGTAAGGAGCTTCGATGAAGCCAAACTCGTTAATACGAGCAAAGCAAGAGAGACTGGAAATCAGTCCGATGTTCGGACCTTCAGGTGTCTCAATGGGACAAATTCGGCCGTAGTGAGTCGGGTGAACGTCGCGAACTTCGAACCCGGCGCGCTCGCGCGACAAGCCGCCCGGTCCCAGCGCCGACAAACGGCGCTTGTGGGTAATTTCCGAAAGCGGGTTGGTTTGATCCATAAACTGCGAGAGTTGGCTCGAGCCAAAAAACTCACGCACGGCGGCAGTCACGGGCTTGGCGTTAATCAGGTCGCGCGGCATCGTGGTCTGCATTTCCTGATGGATCGACATCTTCTCCTTGATCGCACGTTCCATGCGCTCAAGGCCGATGCGAAACTGGTTCTCGAGCAGTTCGCCAACCGCGCGCACGCGGCGGTTGCCGAGGTGATCGATATCATCCGCCTGAAACTCCGATGGGTTCTTGCGCATCTTCAACACATAAGAAACCACCTCGTAAAAGTCGCTGGCCGACAGCAGCGGATCGTTGATGCGATCGCGCTCGGGCTTGCCCATCTTGATGTTGAACTTCAGACGTCCGACGCGCGAGAAGTCAAACTTACGCGGATCGAAGAACATCGCTTCCAACAATTTATAAGCGGTCTGGACGGTCGGCGGGTCGCCGGGACGCATCTTGCGATAGATTTCCAGCAACGCATCCACCGGCTTGGTGATAACGTCTTTCTTCAGAGTCTGGGCGAGAATTGAACCGATGTCGTCGCGCTCCGGGAAGAACACCGAGAAACTGTCGATGCCGCCTTCGACTATCTCCTGTAGCTTCGCCGGTGAAATTTCGTTGTTGGCTTCGAGGATCACCTCGCCGCTCTCTTTGTTGACGATGTCGGAAAGCGCGTAAGCACCTTCAAACTGCGAAGTCTCCATCTCGACCTCGCCGATGTTTGCCTTGCGCAGACCTTCGAGCGCTGAGGTTGTAACTTTCTTACCGGCGCGAACGATCGGATCGGGACCGCGTCCCTTAATCTCAAAATCCACCTTCATGCCGACCAGGCTTGTCGGTCCCTGTTCGGGCACCTGGATCATCAGAGCTCCCTTTTCAACCCTGATCTCGTCAGTTACATAGAGAGCTCTCAGGATATCTTCGTCCGCAAACGACGCACTCTTCACTCGCTCTTCAAGGGCGGCGTCGCTCTTCACCAGCTTGCCGTCAATTTCCTTGCCAAACCACAGGCCAAGTGCACGCAGGAAGATTGAGGCCAGAAACTTGCGCTTGCCAACGCGAACGTAAAGCAGGTTCTTCTGGTCGTATTCAAACTCCACCCACGAACCGCGGTAGGGAATGATCTTGGCGATATAGATCGCGCCGCGTTTAAAGAAGACGCCGGGAGAGCGATGCAACTGAGAAACGATGACGCGCTCGGTGCCGTTGATGATGAACGTGCCGTTATCAGTCATCAAAGGAATTTCACCGAAGAACACTTCTTCTTCCTTGATGTCACGAATTGAGAGCGCTTCAGTTTCCGGATCCTTATCGTAAACAGTCAGCCGGATTTTGACTTTGAGGGGAACGCTATAACTCATCCCACGCTCCTGACACTCCTGCTGATCATGCTTATGCTTCAGCCCGACGGGCTCACCACAGTTTTCGCAAAGCTGCGGGCGCACCGAATTGAAGGTGCCGCACTTGTGACAGAGAGTCTCGCCCGCTGCCAGGGGATTTACCTTGATGGTGGAACCGCAGTGCTTACAATTGGCGCGCAGGTAGTTCAGACCTTCCAGCCGTCCGCACTTACACTGCCAATTACCGATCTGATACTCGACGAAATCCAAAGTCGCCGTGCCGCGGAAATCGGAGATCGGGAAAACCGACTGGAACACAGCCTGGAGTCCCGTGTTCTCCCGCTCTTCCGGCAGGAAATCCATCTGCAGAAAACGGTTGTACGACTCGCGCTGAATCTCGATCAGATTCGGGATGCGCACCGCTGTTGCGATCTTGGAAAAGTCTATGCGCTCGGGCGCCTGACTGGTGCGTCTTCCTAAACCGGTATTTACTGAATGAAGAAGATTTCCTTGCATGAGAGGTCCCTCAATGAATTTCTGAATGCGGATTTCGGATTGCGGGTGGATTGAAGTAACTCTTCAATCCGCAACCCGAAATCCGCATTCCGCAATGTGTAGACGCCAAGGCGCGGTCAGAGCGCAGAAAGCCCCGACCGCTTCATCGTTAAAAAGCGGCTGATTTCTTGTCGAATTTTTTCAGAATAACGCCAGCGCCTCAATACTCTCTTAACTTAACCACCTGGTGTCCGAGTGTCAAGCCACGAAAAGGTGGCGGGTATCAGGTGACAGGTGCCGGATCATCATACCGGCACCCGTTACCTGACACCTGATACCTGAGACCTATTTTACTTCGACAGTTGCGCCCGCGTCCGCAAGCTTCTGCCGAACACTCTCGGCTTCCTCTTTCGAGACGCCTTCCTTCACCGGCTTTGGCGCCGCCTCGACGAGATCCTTGGCTTCTTTCAATCCAAGTGCCGTAACCTCGCGCACAACTTTGATCACGTTGATCTTGTTGCCACCGATGGCCTGCAGGACTACGTCGAACTCGGTCTTCTCTTCAGCCGGAGCCGCAGCTTCGCCGCCACCACCTGCCGCTGGAGCTGCCACTGCTGCTGCCGCTGCGGAAACGCCGAAAGTCTCTTCCAACTCTTTCACGAGCTGTGAAGCCTCCAGAAGCGTCATGCTCTTCAAAAACTCAATTACATCTTCACGTGTTGCTGCCATGATTGCCTTTCTATCCTCCTCAAGGGGTTCCTGTGTTGCTGGTTAGTATTTGCAGCAGGAGAACCCACGGGACTCTTCTCGAAGTTGCTGCATCGCAACTGGAAAATCGTCCGAAGCGCCAAGTGCGATCTGACTTATCGCTGCGCTCGTTTTCCGCGTCCGGCCCACTGACACGACTGCGGGATTCGGACTGCGGCTTTGATTCCGCATTCCGCATTCCGCATTCAAAAATCCTCAGGCGGCTTCTCCGCCCTTCTGATCACCAATCTGTTTGACCACGATCGCCAGGTTTCGCGGCACCGCCGACAACACAGTGACCAGTCGCTGCGCCTGGGCGTTGAGCAAGAACATGACTTTCGAAATCAATTCTTCTTTCGAAGGCAGGCTGGCAATCGCTTCAACATCCTTCAAGGCAACTACATTGCCTTCGACGATGCCCACCTTAAACTTAAAAATATCCGGGTTGGCCTTGGTAAACTTGGCAATGGCCTTTGAAAGGCCCACTGGATCTTCGGTGCTGAGCGCCACCGCCGTAACACCCTTGAACTGATCCGCAGCCTGTTCCAACGCCGTGCCTTCGGCAGCTTTGCGGGCCAGGGTGTTCTTCACAACGCCATAGCTCACTCCGGCTTCGCGCAACTGATTGCGGAGTTCCTGATCCTTCGGAACCGTCATGCCCTGGAATCCGACCAGCATCGCGGCTTTCGCGTTCTTAAACTGCTCTGTGAGAGCTTCCAAATCTTTTTGCTTCTGTGCTCTGGTTTTCATCTCTGTAGCTCCTCACCTATTTGGCGACTATTTGACATAAGCAGTCTCGTCGATCAGCACACCCGGACTCATCGTGGCCGCCAAATTGACTTTCTTCACATACCTGCCTTTGGCGGTCGACGGTTTCGCTTTCACCACAGCCTCGAGCAACGAGCGGGTATTGTCGCGAAGCTTGTCGGCGTCAAACGAAATCTTGCCCACCGGAACGTGAATCACGCCCGTCTTATCGACGCGATACTCAACCTTGCCAGCCTTGGTTTCCTTTACGGCCGTCTTAACGTCGAAGGTGACGGTGCCGGTTTTAGGATTGGGCATCAGACCACGCGGGCCGAGCACCTTTCCCAAACCGCCGACCAGTCGCATCATGTCGGGCGTAGAAACAACGGCGTCAAACTCAAGCCAGCCGCCCTTGATCTTTTCGACCATGTCTTCGCCGCCGACAAAATCCGCGCCCGCCTCTTCGGCTTCCTTAATCTTATCGCCCTGGGCGATCACGAGGACCGTCTTCGATTTGCCGAGTCCATGGGGAAGTACGATTGTGCCGCGCACCAGCTGATCGGCTTTGCGAGGATCCACTCCCAGCCAAACCGTCAGTTCAACCGTTTCGTCAAACTTCGCGAAGGCAATCTCTTTAACCTTGGCGACTGCTTCCTCAAGGTTGTACTTACGCCCAACCTCAATCTTCTCAGCCGCCAAATTGTATTTCTTTCCGTGCTTCTTCATTTCATATCTCCGAGGTTCATGCGAGCATTTCGGAATTCGGACTGCGGATTTCAAATTTCAAATCCCGCTACCCATCCGATTCTCTCTCCCTCTCAATGATCAAGACGCGAACTCGGTTCGGACAATCCGAAATTCGAAATTCGCAATCCGAAATTTACTCAATCGTAAGTCCCATCTGCCGGGCCGTTCCCGAGATGGTCTTTATTGCTGAAGCCAAACTCGTCGTATTCAGATCCTGAATCTTGGTTTTGGCAATCTCTTCGATCTTCGCCATTGAAATTGTCCCGACTTTTTCCCGGTTGGGTTTGCCGGAGCCCTTTGAAATCCCTGCTGCCTTCTTCAACAAATCCGCCGCCGGCGGCGTTTTAGTCTCAAACGTGAACGAGCGGTCAGCATAAACTGTGATCACTACCGGAATCTTCAGATCCGGATCCATCTGCGCGGTCTTGGCGTTAAAGGCCTTGCAGAATTCCATGATGTTGACGCCGTGCTGGCCGAGGGCCGGGCCGATGGGCGGCGCCGGGTTGGCCTTACCGGCGGGAACCTGCAGCTTGATGTAGCCTGTTATCTTCTTTGCCATGATTAGTAAATCGTGAATCGTGAATAGTAAATAGTGAAGAAATCGAACAAAGTCTATTCACTATTTACGATTTACGATTCACTTCCTTTCATTCCTCTTCAGCAAACGTCACTTTCTCAACGTCCAGGAAGTTCAACTCCACCGGGGTCGATCTTCCGAAGATCGTGACTGTCACCTTTAATGTAGATTTATCCTCGTTAACTTCTTCAACCTTGCCGGTAAAACTCTGAAACGGTCCCGACTTGATTCGAACCGTCTCGCCTGCCGCGTACGAAAACTTCGGCTTCGGCTTCTCGGCCGCCTCAGTCACGTTGTGCACGATCTGATCCACTTCCTGCGGCGTCAACGGCGTCGGGTTATGTCCACCAACAAAGCCGGTCACTTTCGGCGTGGACTTGATCATGTGAAAAACGTTGTCGGGTATGTGACCACGCTCATCGCACTCAATCTGCACCAACACGTATCCGGGATAGAACATGCGAGAAGATTCGATCCGCTTGTTCCCACGCATTTCGACGACCGTTTCAGTCGGCACTAACACTTCCGTGATCTCGTTTTGCAGATCCGTGTCACGCACGCGCGCCTTCAGGCTATCGCGAACTTTTTTCTCGTGACCCGAATAAGTATGAAGTATGTACCACTGCTGCATTGAATCTTTCTTCCTCAGCCGGCTCCCAAGAGCTTGTTAGCCAACCACGTGATCCCCAGTATCAATCGTGACAGAGCTTGATCGACCGCAAATAGATAAACCGCAAAGAAAACGACCGCGATCAGAGTAATAATAGTTGTATTCTTGACCTCTTTAACCGAAGGCCATGACACGCGCTTCATTTCCGCGCGCACGTCGCGCAAAAACTGCGCCATGCGATCGAGTGGACCCACTCGCGGGCCGCTCATTCCACGCTCTCGCCGCGTCCCCTTGCCCTCGGCGCCTTCGCCGAAGCGGGCGGTGCGCGGTGGAGGGAGAGACGCGTCTGGGTTTTCTATGTCATCCATGATATTGCCGACTTTGATACTAAACCTTTTCTAAATAATTCGCTGGCAGGGGTACCAGGATTCGAACCCGGACTTTCGGTTTTGGAGACCGACGTGCTAACCGTTGACACTATACCCCTCCGTCAAAATATGAAGGCGGAAGGATGAATGATGAACAACACCAGCAGCGGTCTCGAAGGATTGGATAACGCTTTCATCCTTCCGCCTTCATCCTTCATCCTTCACTTCGTCTCTTTATGATCAGTGTGTTTGCGGCAACGGCGGCAGAACTTACTAAACTCAAGCCGGTCAGGCGTGGTCTTCTTATTCTTGGTCGTTACGTAGTTTCGACTCTTGCATGCACTACACTGAAGAACAATATTGTCGCGTGGCATAATTCTGATTCCTGAACTTTGAACTTAGTTCTTTGTACTTTGCTCGCCACTCAATGCCGACTCAAACATCGACTAAGCACCAAGCTCAAAGTACAAAGCTCGTTTTCTATTCCACGATATCCGACACCGTGCCGGCTCCAACCGTGCGGCCGCCTTCACGGATCGCGAACCGCAATCCCTTCTCCATCGCGATCGGCGCGATCAACTCGATCTCCATCGCCACGTTGTCTCCCGGCATCACCATCTCCACCCCCGCCGGCAGGTGCGCCACTC
>JBOGOP010000109.1:0-16375 GCA_050747225.1 Pyrinomonadaceae bacterium | reverse complement strand
TATTCTTCGAGGCTTACGGGTCGGATTTTGCGTCAGTAGAATAGCATGGCTATCTATCACAAACATACAAAGGCACGAAGGTTGAAGCCTCGAACAGCTTCTAGTCTCCGTGCCTTTGGAGTCGACCTTGTTACCGGCCCCTAACTATCGTGAACCTACTCGACTTTAGTTCCACACTCATTACAGAACTTGGAACCAGGCTGCATTTGTGCCCCGCATTTTACGCAGGGAACGGTCTGATTGGTGGTTTCCATTTTGGCCCCGCACTCGTTGCAGAACTTCGCGTTTGCGAGGTTTCCAGCGCCACACTTTGGACAGGCCGTCTTCGCTCCCCCACCAGTCTCGCTCTTCGATTGATTCATGGCGTTTGACATCGCGCCGGCCATCGCATTGCCAATCGCGAAGCCTGCACCCAAACCGGCGCCAGTAGCCGCGCCGCCACCGCCGGTGTTTTGAGCTGCATCCCGCATCGCGTCTGCGGCCTGAAACTGCGCATAACGTCCAACGTCGCCAATAACTCCCATCGAGGTTCGCTTGTCCATGGCAGCTTCAACCTCAGCAGGAAGCGAAATGTTTTCAATCACAAACTTAGTCAAATCCAGGCCGTATGCCTTGAAGTCGTCAGCGAGTTTGCCGCGCGTAAACTTTCCGAGTTCATCGTAATTGGAAGCCAAATCGAGCGCCGCAATCTTCGATTCTGCCAGCGCGTCACTAAAGCCGCTGACCAATGTTCGCTTGAGCTGGCCTTCGATGTCTTCGGTTACGAAATGAGCGTTCGTGCCGGCAATCTCCTTGATGAAAGCCTGCGGATCGCTTACGCGAGTCGAGTAAATACCAAATGCACGAAGACGTACCATTCCAAAATCCGTATCACGCATCATGATCGGGTTTGATGTGCCCCACTTCAGATCGGTGAACTGTTTCGTGCTGACAAAATAGACTTCCGCCTTGAATGGCGAATTAAAGCCATGCATCCAGGCGCCGAGTTTGGTGAGGATCGGCGTGTTGCCGCCGTCGATGGTGTGCAGTCCTGGTCCAAACACATCCGCGATCTGACCCTGATGAACAAAAACAGCCGCCTGCGATTCTCGCACTGTCAGCTGAGCCCCGTTCTTGATCTCCTGGCCCTGGACAGGAAAACGATACACCAGAGTGTTGCCCGAATCGTCGAGCCACTCAATAACCTCAATAAACTGAGATCGGATCGCGTCAAATATTCCCATGTCTTTCTCCTTTGCACGGCAAGCTGGCTGCCACTCGGTTAATACGGAGCTTACAGCTCATTAGTTCGCGCCGACAGGTCAACCCAGGGAAATAATTGCACAGCAGGACGCTTCAGGGAAAGCGGACCTGTGAAGAAATCATGCGGTTGTCCGGTCAAATGTGCTTTCGCGTTCACGAGGATTCCTGGCGTAAAACTTGAAGATTAGCAAAACGGTCAAACCACCGGCGATATCGATTGCGCTATCGTAGATCGATGGTGTGCGCGATGGCACAAAACTCTGGTGGAACTCGTCAAGCAAGCCGTAAATAATAACGACGAGTAGTCCTGACTGAAACCAATAGCGCTGCAGGAACGCCTTAGAAGAAGTAATGAAAGCTCGTCTGGCAAGAAATCCCAGCACCGCATACTCGGTAAAATGTCCGGCCTTTCGCGTTAGGAAATGTGCCGCTGCCAACTGCGATTCACTGAGATTTGGGAAAAGCCACAGCAACATTGGACGGAGAATTGCCGACGTGCTCCCGGCTGAAAACCCACTCGTCGAAGCAAACGAAATGAAAAGTATCCAAAACACCAATGGGCCATAGCGCCAAAACCGCCGGCGTGTGGATTGTGTTTGTTTGATCATCCGAAATTGAAAAGTACAAAGGGAAGCTGCACGCGCCGCTTCCCTTCCTAAATGACGTTATGACTACGCAAACTATTGCGCCGCTGCGCCGGAAACGACTTCAATAATCTCATTCGTGATTGCTGCCTGACGGACTCGGTTCATGTTGAGCGTCAGCGAATCAATTAGTTCGCGCGCGTTCTTTGAAGCAGAATCCATTGCCGTCATTCGTGCTCCTTGTTCAGACGCGATCGATTCGAGCAAGGCGCGGAAGATTTGCGTTTCGACCAGGCGAGGAAGTAGTCGAGCAAAGATCTCAGCTGGAGGCTGTTCGTAAATATAGTCGACCAGCGTTACGGGTTGATTCGTGGCTGCTGGATCCGAGGCATCCGCCGCACCGCGTGCAACCGGCAGGAGTTGTTCAGTTACAACCCGTTGCTGAAGCACCGACTTGAATTCGTTGTAGATAACGAATGCTTTATCAATTTCTCCATCCTCGGTGAACCGTTTGATCACATCGCGGGCAATCTCCAGCGCTTCTGAAAAGTCGACGCGTCCCTTGCCAGTTACGCCGATGTATTCACCAACCAGGCTTGCACCGCGCCGGCGAAAAAAATCTCTACCCTTACGCCCTACCGCCAGAATGTCGATCAGTTTGCCACGGTTGTCACGAATGAACGTCTGCGCAGCTTTGATCAAATTCGTATTGAAGGCGCCACACAAACCTTTGTCGGCGGTCACGAGTACAAGTAGGTAGCGTTCATCGCCTCGTGCGTCGAGCAAAGGATGCTGAAAATCTTCATCAGTTCGATCGGCCAGTCCACCGAGAACCTCAATCATCTTATTAGCAAACGGGCGGGCAGTAACAACTCGATCCTGGGCCCGCTTGAGCTTCGCGGCCGAGACCATTTTCATGGCCTTGGTGATCTGCTGCGTGTTCTTAACCGACTTAATACGCCGGCGGATGTCCAGGAGATTCGGCATTGCGTGCGAAAATTAGGCTCCGGCAGGCTGTACCGCAACCTCGTTCAGGGCAGCGCCCGATTTCTCAGCCCACGTGTCTTTAAAGTCCGACAACACCTGCTTGAGATCCGCAATGATGTCATCAGTCAAACTCTTCTTCTCGCGGATACTTTGCAAAACGCCTGGATGCGAGTTTTCAACGAACTTCAGCAGGGCATCTTCGAAGTCCCGAACGTCTTCAATCGCAACGTCGTCCGCATAACCATTGCTGGCGGCCCAGATGACCAGCACCTGGTTCTCAATATTCATAGGTCGGTATTGAGGCTGCTTTAGTATTTCAACCAACCGTTGACCGCGAGCAAGCTGCGCCTGCGTCGCTTTATCCAAATCAGATCCAAACTGCGCGAACGCTTGCAGTTCTCTAAACTGCGCGAGATCAATGCGCAACGTGCCCGCGACCTGCTTCATCGCTTTAATCTGGGCTGAACCACCGACGCGAGAAACGCTGTTTCCCACGTTGATAGCGGGACGGATCCCACTATTAAAGAGATCCGCTTCCAGGAATATTTGTCCGTCTGTAATCGAGATGACGTTAGTTGGAATGTAGGCTGAAATATCCCCCGCCTGTGTTTCAATAATCGGAAGGCTGGTTAAAGACCCACCGCCCTTTAAGTCAGACATTTTTGCGGCGCGCTCCAGCAAACGGGAGTGGAGGTAGAACACGTCGCCGGGATAAGCCTCGCGGCCCGGCGGACGGCGAAGCAGCAGTGATATTTCGCGGTAGGCGGCAGCTTGCTTTGAAAGATCGTCGTAAATCGTCAAAGCATGGCGGCCGTTGTCGCGAAAGTATTCGCCCATTGCGGCGCCCGAATACGGAGCCAGGAATTGCATCGCCGCCGGGTCAGAGGCCGTCGCTTTAACGACAATCGTGTATTCTAGTGCTCCAAAATCCTCGAGCGTTTTCACTACCTGCGCGACAGTGGACGCTTTCTGCCCAATAGCGACGTAAATGCAAATTACGTCTTTCCCTTTTTGATTTATTATCGTGTCGACCGCAACCGCCGTTTTGCCAGTCTGCCTATCGCCGATAATCAGTTCTCGCTGTCCTCGCCCAATGGGCACCATCGCATCTATCGCCTTCAGCCCGGTTTGCAATGGTTCTTTCACCGGCTGCCGATCGACAACTCCAGGAGCAATACGCTCAATTGCATAAAACTCATTCGTAACGATCGGGCCTCGATTGTCGATCGGGTTTCCCAGCGCGTCGACAACGCGACCCACCATGGAGTCCCCAACCGGCACCTGCATGATTCGGCTCGTTCGCCGAACAATGTCTCCTTCTTGAATTGCCTGATACTCCCCAAAGAGCACCGCTCCGACCTTGTCCTCTTCGAGATTCAACGCCAGGCCACGAACGTCATGCGGAAACTCGAGCAGCTCGCCTGCCATTACCTTTTCAAGTCCATGAATCTCGGCGATTCCATCGCCAACCTTGATGACCGTGCCAACCTCCATCACGGTCACGCCAGTTTCGAAATTCTCAATCTGTTTTCGAATGATCTCGTTAATTTCGTCGGCTCTAATTGGTTCCATCTTTTCCTCTGTCTAGCTCGCAAGATCCTCGCGAAGGCGCCTGAGTTGGTTGCTAACAGAGCCGTCGTAAATCGTTGACCCGATTCGTGTTACCATTCCGCCCAGGAGCGATTCATCGGTTGCATAGGTCAAGCGCGCCTTCTTTCCAGTTATGGCACTGAGTTTCTCCTCCAGCAACGCCTTAGTTCTCTCGGACACAGGACGCGCCGATACTATGTCTGCGCTCACTACGCCCGCGCGCTCGTCCAGTATCTGAGTCAACTTGGCGTGTACGTGAGGAAGCTCGTTCAGTCTCTGGTTTCTTAATAGGGTGCGGAAAAAATTTGCGCTTGTAGGTCGCACTTTGGTCCTGGCTATCAGCTCGTTTAGGACGTTTCGCTTTTCTTCATAGGCAACGGTTGGATTACTGAAGGCTTCCAGCAACATCCTGTTTGCCAAAATCATTTCCGCCCAGGCAGACAGTTCCGCTTGAACCAGATTCGATTCGCCTCGCTCGATAACAACATCTGCCAGAGCCGAAGCATACCGCCTTGCTACGGTGTGGGAACTCAAGCGCCCATCCTCCCAAGATCGTTAACACTCTGGTTTGTTAACCGAGCGTCGTCATCCGGGCTGATTTCAATTCTCAAGATCTCTTCCGCCAGCCTCACGCTCTCAAGTGCCGCAAGTCTCCGGAGTTCGTGCCTTGCCGCTTTACCAGCACTCTCTATTTCCTTTTTCGCCTGTTCCCGAAGTCTGGAAATTTCCTCGTCCGTGGCAAGCTTAATCCGTTGCCTTTCCCCCTCACCTTCAGCAATTGCCCTTTCCTTTATCAGCGCGACCTCAGAGTCCAAATTCGCGAATCGATTATCTACCTCAGCTAGTTTCGCTAACGCTTCGTCCCTCTCTTCCTGCGCTCTTATCAGCTCGTGTTTGATTCTCTCGCCTCGCGACCGCAGTGCCTCACGAATTGGCCGACCAAACCGCCGATGAAGATAGAGGGCGCAGACCACAAATATTAGAAGGTTTACAAACTTCCACAACTCGAGCCCTGGGTAATTTATCCATGGGTTTAGCCATTCGGGAATCCATCGCAGGAACGTAACTGTAGTGTAGAATATAAGGAACAAGATCACTCTCACATTTGCTTGCTAACTCAACGCTTTATCGTTCCAATCGGCCGTCCGAGAATCCGACCGCCAATTTCTGATGCCAAGGCGCCTGCATTTTTTATTAGACTTGCTTTCACTACCTCCTCGTCCTTTTTGAGCTTCTCTTTCTCCTCCTCTTGCCATTGCATTAACTCCATCTTGACGGCCGTAACCAACTCTGCCCGTTTTCCAGACGCGGCGATGCGTTCCTCCTCTACTAACCTGTATCCAGATCCGCGGGCCTCACGTAGTCGGCGCTGGTAATCCCGCATTTTATCGTCTACATCCGTCAAAATCCCGCGGGCTTCTCCCATGCGGCCCTTTGTACGACGCTGACGCTCCTCCAGGATACGGTTAATGGGCTTCAGTAGGGTGACATTTAACAGGCTAACCATCACCACAACTAGTGCCAGATGGAGCAACAGCGTCCCATCCGGAACCAACTGAATAGCACCCTCTGAGAATGCCAATACGCTCAATCATTCCCTCCAACTCAAAGGCGACGACTGAAAAGCGTCGGAGCATAACACTCGACCAAAATGCGGTCAAGCTGCGCACTCTGACACTTCGACCACTTTGGATCGCGACCGCTCTGCGCGTCCTTCAGTGCCTCACGAATGCTCCGCTTCGGCGCGCCCACCCGGTTCTGGTGATCCATCCCGACTGTATAATGTGCTGCGACGATACCTTGTACTTAGTACTCTTGTGCTGATCAGGCTGATTGCGCCAGTAGATTATATAGCCGATTAAGATCTGATTGATTGTAGAACTCCAGCTCTATTCTGCCCGACGAGCCATTAGGCGTCTGAATTATTCTAACCTTCGTGGCAAAACGTCTTCTGAGTTTGCTTTCGGCGGCACGTATGTTCGGATCCGTTTCTACCTTGGGTTTACGGGTCTTCGACGGCGGCCGGCCAACCTTCATTGCAACGAGTCTGACCAACTCTTCGGTAGCTCGAACGGAAAGCTCTTGATCGATTACACGTCGCGCGATTCGCCTCTGAGCGTCGGGCTGGTCGATTCCTAATAGCGTTCTGGCGTGGCCTGTGGATATCCTTCCTGTCTGAAGCAGTTCTTGTATGTCTTCGGGCAGTTTGAGCAATCGCAGGTAGTTCGTTACGTAGGATCGATCTCGGCCCACCCGCTCTCCAACCGTCTCCTGCGTGAGGCCCATAGTTTCTATGAGCTTCTTATAGGCTCGGGCTTCTTCGATTGGATTTAGATCTTCGCGCTGAATATTTTCTATTAACGCGATTTCAAGAACCTTGTCATCAGAGACATCTCGCACGACTGCGGGGATTCTATTCAGGCCCGCCATTTCTGCGGCGCGCCAGCGCCTCTCGCCGGTTATGAGCTCAAATCTGTTTCCTTTTCTCCGGAGAAGAACCGGCTGAACCACACCATTGACGCGAATTGATTTCGCCAGTTCTTGCAGCTTCGCACCATCGAAAACGCTTCGGGGTTGGAGGGCACCGGGGTCAATCAACTCAATTGGGATTTCATTGGCCTCTTCGAACGCGTTGGCGACACCTTCAGCTGAGAGTAGTGCCCCCAGCCCCCGACCCAATGCCTTTCGTGTCATGGGCTATTATCTCCTTGGCTAATTGCAGGTAAGCTTCGGCACCTTTGGAGTGCGCATCGTAAAGTGTAATCGGCTTCCCATAGCTAGGCGCTTCTGCTAACCGAACGTTTCGTGGGATGACGGTTTCAAACACCTGTTGTCCATAAAAGTCCCGAAGGTCGGACGCCACAGCCGACGAGAGCTTGGTTCTTTCGTCATACATGGTTAACAGAAGCCCCTCTATTGTCAGGCTAGGGTTATAAAGGCGTCGGATTCGGGCCAACGTATCGAATAACTCGGTCACGCCTTCGAGCGCATAATATTCACACTGGATCGGCACTAACAGCGACTTTGCTGCCGTCAGGGCATTGAGAGTCAAAAGGCCTAATGATGGTGGGCAGTCGATAATGAGGTATTGATATTTCCACTCCTGCGGCTCCAGCGCTTGGCGGAGGCGAGACTCGCGATGATCGATATCGACGAGCTCCACCTCAGCGCCGGCGAGATCCTTGTTAGCGGGTAAAACCGTCAGATGCGGGATTTCTGTTTCCAAGACTACGTCTTCAACGCGATCCCCCAGTACAATGCAGTGATAAACGCTCTTTCGAAAGGTCCCTCGCTGAATACCAACACCTGAAGTTGCGTTACCTTGTGGATCCGCGTCAACCAGAAGAACCGACGACCCGGTGCTTGCCAGGACGGCAGCGAGGTTAACTGCTGTGGTGGTTTTGCCGACACCCCCCTTTTGGTTAGCTATAGCAATTGTTTTGGCCATCTGGGACAGGAACTGGCGTGTTTCGTTGCGCTTGTGCCGAGTAAGTTAGCACAAGGTTGGGACAGTTTCTACGGCAATACTTTCTTTGGTGGTTTTATTGGAGTGTTTCACGTGTCCCGTGAAACACTCCCTACGCTTGTAGGCTGGCGGCAACATAAAGAGTAGACAGTGCTGCTGGCGTGAGGCCAGGAATCGAGCGTGCCTCGCCAAACGTCTGGGGTCGCGTACGCTCCAGACGTTCAACCATTTCATGAGACAGTCCGTTCAGTGCTCTAAAATCCAAATCCAGGGGAATGGGCGTTGAGTCGTGATGTGTCAGCCTTCTAATTACGGCCTCCTGGGCTCGAATGTAACCTGCGTAAAGGTTGTCAGCTAAAGCGGCTTCAAGATCGCTCATCCTGACTTCCTCTTTAGCGTTCAGCGGCAAAAGGCGCTGGATAGTCTCAGCCGTTATTTCGGGCCTTTTTGCTAGTTCTTCGAAACTTATGGACTCTCCCAAAGCAGAACCTGCTATTTCGGCCGCTGCCCAATATCCGGCATCCGCCTTCCGTAAGCGTGCGTTCCTTAACAAGGATTTTGCCTTCGCGATACGGCCTTGCCTTTGGTTAAACCGCTCCCAATCGCTGTCACCAACAAGGCCCAACTCTCGCCCGTATCGCTGCAATCTCTCGTCTGCGTTGTCGTATCGCAGCGCCAGTCGATACTCGGCTCTGGAAGTAAAAATTCGGTACGGTTCATCCACGCCTTGTTTGATCAAGTCATCGATTAGCACGCCAATATAGGATTCTTCCCGCCTCAACCGAAGTGGCGCGCGGCCGGTCACCGACGCCGCGGCGTTAATCCCTGCTAATAGCCCCTGGCAAGCCGCCTCCTCGTAGCCTGTAGTCCCGTTCACTTGGCCCGCATGAAACAAGCCGGAGATTCGTTGACACTGCAGGTCCGGACCTAATTCTCGCGGATCGCAGTAGTCATACTCGATCGCATATCCCGGCCGAATAATCCGGGCCTGCTCAAGACCCGGTATCAGCCTAATCAGCTCTTGCTGGAGAGCCGCCGGCAAAGAGGTCGAAAACCCGTTCAGATATACCTCGTTCGTATCATGGCCCTCGGGCTCCAGGAAAAGTTGATGGCGTTCCTTATCCGCGAATTTGACTACCTTGTCTTCAATTGAGGGGCAGTAACGAGGTCCTATTCCCTTGATCCGCCCAGAATAAAGAGGCGACTGATTAAGGTTTTCCCGGATCGTCGCATGGAGGCGTTGGTTCGTGTAGCCGACGTAGCACTTGATCTGAGGCTGCTGTATTTTGTCGGTCGAAAACGAAAAAGGCACGGGCCGCTCGTCTGCTTCCTGTGGCTGAAATGCCGACCAATCAATCGTCCTACCATCCAGGCGCGGTGGTGTACCAGTCTTTAGCCTGCCAACTGGAAACCCTAATCTCTTCAGAGTCTCTGCCAATTCTATTGAAGCGGGCTCTCCGGCTCTACCGGCTGTGTACGTTCGTTGACCTGTATGCACCAAACCATTCAGGAACGTTCCGGCCGCTATAACCACCGCCTTGGCGGCTATTCGCCGACCATCCTGCATTTCGACCCCTAAAATCTTTCCGCTCTTGACCAGCAGATCCATGACCATCCCCTGCCGAAGATGTAGATTAGCCGTTTGCTCCAACATCTTTCGCATCTCTGTCCGATAGAGAGCGCGATCAGCTTGGGCCCGGGGTGACTGGACTGCTGGACCTCTGGATCGATTCAACAGACGGAACTGAATGCCCGCTCGATCTGCAACGCGACCCATGATTCCACCAAGCGCGTCAATTTCGCGCACCAGATGTCCCTTAGCTATTCCACCGATCGCCGGATTACAAGACATTTGCCCTATGAGATCGAGATTCAAAGTCACCAACGCGGTTTCCGCACCTAAGCGGCCCGCCGCGGATGCAGCTTCGCATCCCGCATGGCCGCCGCCAATAACCACGACATCAAACGCTTCGTCGAAAACCATTGCTATTTTCCAATGCAGAAAGTACTAAAAATTTCCGCAAGAATATCATCCGTCGTTGTTTCGCCGGTTATCTCACCCAGGAATCGGAGCGAGCTCTGAAGGCCTACCAACACGATCTCCTCGCTAGCCGACTGACTAAACAACTCAGTCGACTCCTCCAGTGAAGCTTGTGCGCGGCGCAAGAGATCATAGTGCCTGCTGTCCGTGATCAAAACGCCGACTGTCTCAGAATCCACGACACCGAATGGCTCTAGTATAGCAGCGGTAAGCTCGTCGAGTCCTTTTCCGGTCAACGCCGACAGTTGCACCTTAACCGAGCGGCCAAGTTGATTCTCAATGCCCGGCTCGATGGGTAGATCACATTTATTGATTGCCACGACGTGCTTTGCTCTTGTTGCTTGACTGACAATCGCCAAGTCTTCTTTTGACAGTTCCGTCGAGCCGTCTACGACGACAACAAGCAAATCCGAATCAACCATTGCCTGGTGTGTACGTTCGACTCCGATCTCTTCTATCTTGTCATTCGCCTCGCGAATGCCGGCGGTATCAGTCAGCGCGATCGGGATGCCGCGCAGGCTTATCGACTCTGAAATACTGTCTCTCGTTGTCCCCGCAATTTCAGTCACGATAGCGCGGTTCATGCCCACTAACCTATTGAACAGACTTGACTTACCGACATTTGGTCGGCCGACGATTGTGACCTTGAATCCCTCTCGCAAAGCGCGACCGGTAGCGAACGTGAAAGCTAACCCAGCCACAATTGCGACAACTTGGGCAAGCTCTTTTTCTATTTGCTCGAACTGGATCAGCGGTAAATCATCTTCAACAAATTCAAGCGCCGACTCCAACCTCACGATGATTCGAATTAAGATCTCTTTCGCTGGTTGGAGAGCAACCGCAAGTTCACCCTTCAACTGCCGAACGGCTTGCATGGCTGCGGCTTCCGTTTGTGCGTTGATCAGATCCCGGATCGCCTCCGCCTGATTGAGATTCATCTTTCCGTTCTTGCACGCTCGCAGCGTGAACTCTCCTGGTTCCGCGAGTCGCGCTCCAAGGCTCTGACTTAAGTCCAGAACTCGCCTTAGAATCACGGGCGACCCGTGGCAGCTTAACTCGATCATATCCTCACCTGTAAACGAGCGAGGCTTTCCGAAATAGGTTACCAGTGCAGAGTCCAGCGCCTCGCCAGACTCTCGAAATATTCGCTTCAGGAAAACGCGCCTTGGCTCTGGAAGGAAAAGCTCGTCGCGGATGAGTCCTCTGAGGATCTCTAAAGATTGCGGACCGCTTAGTCTGACAGTGCCAATGGCACTACGACCAGGCGATGTTGCAATGGCAACTATTGTATCCATCGCTGTGGGAAGGGATCCGAAAGACTGCTAATCTCGTGATCTACTTTGAGGATTTTAGCGCAACTCGCAGTTTACGCGCGGGTCCATCGCCGACCGATTCTGTATAGAGGTCCTCGCAATCAGCGAGTGTGAGGTGAATTATTCGGCGCTCGCTGGAATTCATTTCACCGAAAACAAACGGCGCGCTCGTCGAGCGAACTCGGTCCGCCGCGAGGTTAGCCATTGCCCGCAGCTCTGCTTCTCGAGTTGCGCGAAACCCTTCGACATCACAAACGAGTCGTTGTCCATCGGGCAGTGTTCTCCCGAACGCCTGATTGACCAGGTGTTGCACGGCTTGCAACAGTTCTCCGCCTTCGACCTGCAACAGCTCGGAGTCAGGCCCACTCAAATCCATCAAACACTCTGTCGAAGTGTCAGTAACGGCCACCCTGATCTTCAATCCTGTGCCTTGAAACAAGCGTTCAAGAAAAGCGCCGGCTGCCTTGCAAGGTTCTTCCATGATTAGTCAGTTTTCGCGGCGACTACCACGCTAATACCTACGTATCTTTTGCCTTCCCGCTTCCTTTCTTTGAAGACTTTTTGCCCGACGGCTCTGCGGTAACCGGCTCCTCAGCTCCCGTCTGAGTCCACTTATTAATGACAAACTGCTGTGCAAACCCAACAATATTTCCGACTAACCAATAGAGTAACAAACCAGACGGGGCACTCCAAAGAATGTACAGCATGAACAGCGGCATGCCCACCGCCATCATTTTTCGTTGCAACGGATCTGCTGACGGCGCCGGCGTAATGAGTTGGAGAACAATCATGGTGCCGGCCATCAGGATCGGCAAGATGTGTATGAAGTAAGGTTCTGGCGCCGAAAGATCGGGAAGCCAGAGAAAGCTCGCCTGGCGAAAATCCAGCGAAATGGTTATGGCTCGGTATAAAGCGAAAAGGAACGGCATCTGGATTAGGAGCGGCAGACAGCCACCAAGTGGATTGCCTTCCTTCATCAACCGCAATTGCTCGACCTGCAACTCCTTTAGGCGAGGATCGTTTTGCTTCATCCCCTTGATCTTTTCCTGCAACTCCTTCATGCGGGGCGCAAGCTTCTGAGCTTTCTTCATTGACTTTGAAGAGCGCCATTTCAAAGGAAAGAACAGGGAATAAATGACGATAGTGAACAGGATAATTGCTACGCCATAACTGCCAGTCAGTTTCTTTAGCCACTTGATGGAACTAAGAATAGGCACGGCAAGACGTCTTGACATCCAGGCGCCCCAGCCGAAATCAATTGTGCCTTCAAGATCAACGCTATCGCGTCCTATTGATTGTCGGAGTTGAGCGCTGGTTTGGGTTAGGAGATAGTGATCCTTCGGGCCCGTATAGACAGCCGAGCGCGAACCGTCCGCGGGAATAGGAACCCAAGCTGTTATCAAATATCGTTTTTCTGGCGTTCCATTGGCATGGTAATCGTACTGTGTAGTTTGGATCTCCAGGCCGCTCAGCTTTTTCGCCGGAATCGCGACCGTTGCAAAATAAGTGTCGCCGACGCCAGCCCAATCCACCGGCCCGGGGAGTATCAGACGATCAGGACTGTCCTTGTTTTCATTGATCGCCTGAGCTTGATGGCGTCCGACCTCAACCTTATCAGCTCCCAGCGCGGCTACTGCTTCGGGAGCTACAGAGTAAAACGAGTAGTGTTTGACACCCTGGTCGCCGATGCTTGGTCCGACTCTCAGCTTTGTCTCAGGAACAACCTGCCCGCCTCGCTTGATCGTCACCTCGAGGTCGGTTAAGTAGCTGTCGGCATCGAAAACTATCGTCTTTACAACGTCCAGGCCGGTCGCGTTATCTTTGAGGAGAAACGTAATTCGCTTCTTCTCACCCGCATTCAGGTTCACCTCTGAGTCGCCGGTATCGCTACCGACGCCCTCTACTACATAGTTTGTCGAGACAAGAAGGTTATCAACCGTGGGGTCGCGAAGCGATAACTGAAGTGGCGCCTCACGAGGTTGCCTTTTCAGTCCTTCTTGCGACACCAGCTCCAGCGGGACATGGTTTTTTCTGTCACCCGCAACTGAATAGATTTCCTGTCCGCTGTCCTTGTTCTTCTTGATTATCCAGCTGATCGCTTCAGCACCGAGACTATCCAGCTTCGCCTCATAGAGCGGCGTCTTGATGGAAATAATGCGGTGTGGCGCTGCATTAGCGATCTCGCTCGGAGAGCCAGCTGGGAGCGGCGTGGCTGCGGCAGCCGGCGTGATTGTTGGCGACGCGATCTGCTGCGGAGTAGCCTGAGTTGAAGGAGTCGAGACAGGCGCAGGAGGTTTGGGAGCGAGGTAACTCCAAACAAACAGGATTGCTGTGGAAATTAGGAGAGCGTATATAAGTCGTTTTTGTTGCATGTAGATTAACGGTCGCGAAACAACGCACGCACAGTATTCCGAGCTCCCGGTACTATTTCACTGGATCGTAGCCGCCAGGGCTGAAGGGGTGGCAACGCAACAATCTGCGAAAAGCCATCGCGCTACCACGAAGGGCGCCGTAGCGACTGATTGCTTCAGTGGCATATTGCGAACACGTTGGAAAGAATCTGCAAGAAGCTGGAAGAAATGGTGAAATGGCGAGTTTGTAGAACCTGAGAAATGCTATTAGTAATGACTTCACTTATTGCCCAAAACCTTAGGGACTTACTCGCTTCTTTTACTCTCCGCCTTCGCGACTCTTAACACCAGACTCTCGAATTCCTCAATCGCTGCAGTCACCTTCAAAGAGGGGAGCCGGCGTTTCGCGTTAATTACCCAGTCGTACCTTTGCAGCAGGCTATTCATAGCTGATCTGCGCAGGCGAAAAGTTTCTTTCAGCAGACGCTTGGCGCGGTTTCTTTGAACAGCATTTCCTAACGCCTTGCGGGAAGCTGTAATGCCGAACCTGTTATGGGCCAAGTTGTTGGGCAAGACGAACGCCGTCATCAATACGCCTTCATAACGCTTGCCCTGTCGATAAACCTTTTGGAAATCGTTGCTTCCGCGCAGATACGCCTTCATGAACTACGACAGCCTAGTAATGAGCTGGGGTCAAACGCCGACGTCCCTTAGCGCGACGTCGTTTAAGAACAAGCCTGCCGGCCTTCGACGCCATTCTTGCGCGGAACCCATGCGTCTTTGCTCGACGCCTATTGTTGGGTTGAAAAGTTCGCTTAGCCATAGATGGAAATCCCCCGTCAAAAGAAAACCGTAAGAGTAGCTGTCACCAGACCTTCTGTCAAGAAAGCGAGGATGAACATCGCACACAAAACCGCCGTAAAGATGGTGCCTTATACGAACGCTCCAAGTGTCTTTGCGACGAGCACTTTTCTTCATAACTCACGAGCAAACGAGCCTGGGAGTGTTTTATCTTTTGAGTTCCTTGCCCCAGAGAGAAGCTGTGTGTTAGTCTCCGGTCACGTTCCCGTCAATCCTTGTAAATGATTGATAAACATAAGCTTAAAGCTTTACTTTAAGCGTGGGTGGTTTTCCACAAAGCTGAGGAAAAGCCTGTGAGTAACTTTTTGGCTAGTCGTTTTCTCGCCGGCCAGATCTCACCAGGACGAACCCGAAGGACACTCCGGTTTTCGCCTCACTACCTTGGAGTCAAACGGGAATCTGCTGATATTGAAACCTTCTGAGCGCGGTGAACTGATGAGTCTGGTGGAGAGTGATCTTTGGGACAATTTCCTTCGCGTGATCAAGACCAAACTCCAGGGAGAGAGTTTTGAGACTTGGTTTAGCCCGATACGGTTTGAAGGGATTGATGCGACGCTGCGCTTGATTCGACTTCGCGCGCCAAATCAGGTCGTACAGGACTGGGTCAAGTTAAACTATTCTAGCCTTATCGACCAATCTCTTGGCGAACTGAGCCTGGCAGATTATTCGGTCGAATGGATCGCACAGAAAGAAGTCTCTCCGGCCAACGCTCGAACAGTTTCTTCTGAAAGCACCGGATCTGCTCGGCAGAATCAACCGGCTGCGACTCCCCAGTCCTTCCCGTCGTTTGTTCAAGGCCCGGCAACCGCTGTAGCAATCGCCAAACAAATCGCTATCGATCCAGCGCTCAACTCAAAATACACTTTTGAGAATTTTGTCGTCGGCTCCTGCAATCAGTTTGCGCACGCGGCATCGGTTGCCGTCGCAGAGGCTCCAGGCAAAACCTACAACCCGCTTTATTTGTACGGTGGCGTGGGTCTGGGAAAAACACACCTAATGCACGCCTGCGGTCACGCGATAAAGCAGCGAAACCCTCAGCTCCGCGTTTCCTATCTTTCATCCGAGCGTTTCATGAACGAACTGATCAATTCGATTCGTTATGACAAGACCCAGAGCTTCAGGGAACAGTATCGATCGGTAGACGTCCTGCTTATTGACGACATACAGTTTATGGCGGGCAAGGAGCGCACCCAGGAGGAGTTTTTCCACACCTTCAATACCCTCTATGAACAACAGAAACAGATCGTAATAAGTTCGGATTGTCCGCCGCGGGAAATTCCTACGCTTGAAGAACGATTGCACTCCAGATTTGAGTGGGGACTAATTGCGGACCTTGAGCCCCCCGATCTGGAAACGAAGGTTGCGATTCTTAGGCGCAAAGCTGAGGCATTGGGGTTTGCTATCCCGGACGAGGTGGCTCTCTTTATCGCCAGCCGGGTAAAGAACAACGTAAGAGAGTTGGAAGGCTCTCTCATCCGTTTGGTAGCTATATCCTCTTTACGTGGAATTCCGATTTCTAAAGACCTTGCGAAGGACGCCATAAGAAATATTGCGAGCGAAGAGGAGCCAGGCGTTGTCACTATCGAACAAATCCAGAAGCTGGTGGCAGCCAATTACAAGCTAACGGTCGACCAGTTGGTCTCGAAAAGCAATTCGCGGCAGGTCGCCTTTCCCCGCCAAATCGCTATGTATCTCTGCAAAAAGCTGACAAAACACAGTTATCCGGAGATCGGGCGTGCCTTTGGAGGGAAACACCACACCACGGTCATCCACTCGTGCGAGAAGATCAAATCACTTTCCGCTGCCGACGCCGTCTTCCAAAAGCGTCTGCTCAATCTATCGGAAAGTCTGCAAAAGTGACTGGTCATTTCCACAAGGGTTCTTGCAGTGAATTGACGCAAGGGAACCAAAGAAACCTCGGCTGCGGCAGAATTCCACAG
>JBOGOP010000108.1:0-16502 GCA_050747225.1 Pyrinomonadaceae bacterium | reverse complement strand
GCGCCAGCTGGTCCGGACCATCAAACGTTCGGCGGTGGTCCCTACAATAACTCCGCTATTCCCGCGCCTCCTCCGCATCCGCTTTATCCGAACGCGATTTACTACTGTTCGCAGAACATTGTCGGCGGCGCGGAGTGCTCGCGTAGCGACAACGGCGGTTTAACCTTTGGACCGGGCGTCGATATTTTTCCGCCAACTCAGTGCTACGGCGGAATTCACGGCCACGTGAAAGTGAGTCCCGACGGTACCGTGTACGTGCCAAACTCCTCGTGCACTTCCGGAAACGGTGGTAGCCAGGGTGTCGCGATTTCTCGCGACAACGGCATCACCTGGATCGATTCCACAGTTCCAGGCAGCACCGGCAGTGGCGATCCTTCAGTGGGTATTGATGCTGACAACAAAGTTTATATCGGCTACGTCAACGCGGACGGCCGCCCACACATCGCCGTTTCTTCAGACCATGGCGCGAGATGGACGAAGGACTGGGACGTTGGCGTACCAGTCGATTGCAATGCGGCCGCCGACCCTAATCCTGCCTATGCGGTGTGTCGGGTCAAGAGTTCAGTTTTCCCGGTAGTTGTTGCGGGCGACAAAGACCGTGCGGCATTCGGTTTTCTAGGTAGTACAACCGGAGGAAACTATCAGGAGCAGGCCACGTACCAGGGCATCTGGCACTTCTACGTCGCCACTACTTTTGACGGAGGAAATACCTGGACGACGGTGAACGCGACCCCCGGCGATCCGGTGCAGAAGGGATCGATCTGTCTTGGCGGATTAACCTGCGGTGATGACCGAAATCTTCTCGACTTTAATGACATCAGTATCGACAGGGAAGGGCGCGTGCTTGCTGCGTATGCTGACGGCTGCGTCGCTTCGGCGGGATGCGTTGCGCCAGACTACAACGGCCGACTGAACAAGGCAGCCATAGTCCGGCAGTCAAGTGGCAGGCGTATGTTCGCAGCGTTTGATCCGAATCCGTCGCCAACTCCGACGCCAAGTCCTTCAGCAACACCTGCGCCCACCGGACCACAGACGTTTCAGGGCACATATGATCCCCATCCTTATCCCTGCGCAACAGCAAGGCATCATTTCAATGTACCGGCGGGCATGGCTCGAATAGTTGTGCAGGTGAACGCCACTGTGCCAACAAACGATCTTAGCGTTAGCCTGTTGTTTGGATCCGATCCTAATCCCGTGCTCCTTGACACGGAAGATACTGGCACGTGTTGCGAAGCTTTGCTCTATCAACCCGCTGCTGGTGTTCCTGCTGGCGAGTACCAGGTGCAGATCTGCCAAACTCCAACTCCCCAGGGTGTCCCGCAGCAACCGCCTTACGACTATGTCGGCACTTTCACTGCGGACAGTACGCTGGCGCCGGGCCCAACTCCAACACCGATATCAACTCCGACGCCTGTGCCAATCACTCCTGTTTACGAAAAGGGTGGTCTTGCGTTTAGTCCAAACGTAGCCCTGCGCGCTTCTGCAACCGGGCGCGATGGTGAGCCGAGCCTGCGTGTTGACAAGTTTGGCAACGCTTACGTGGCCGGAATACGAGGCGTGCCGGCCGGCGTCGATCTCTGGTATTTCGACTTGAATCCTTCCAGCCTTACTTACGATCCACTAATGCGTAATCAGATCTATCGCGGCCAGCCGGATCAGTTCTCGCCGGACGAGGCAATAGAAGTCGGCGCGGACGGTGGCGGCGACGTGGATCTGGCTGTCGGCTTTGATGAAGCGAGTCCGGGAAATCCGCCTTTCCTCGCGTTCAGTAGTCTGACGGCGGCGAATATTTCTACTGCGCGTTCGACTGACCGCGGCGCCACCTTTACCAAGAACCCGGCGGGCAACGTGACGGGTGGCGTTCCCGCGGATGACAGACAATGGATGGAGTTCTACGGTAAAGACTCTGTCTATCTGCTCTATCGCTCACTCGAGCCGGTGATTGCCTGGGTGCAACGCTCGAACGACGGTGGCCTGACTTATGGAGCAGCCCGCGAAGTAGGAACGATAGGCCAGGTTGGCGGCATCAGCGTCGACCAGAACGACGGCACAGTCTACATCAGCGGCAAGAATGGGGTGGTTGCGGTAGGCGCGCCCCAGGCGCCTGGCATGGAGCCATTAACCTACACGATTCACGAGGTAGCCGACTCCAACAATGGGCACATCTTTTTCACCGTCAAGGCGGCACAAGACGGAACGGTCTACGCTTGTTACTCCGACGGCACAAAAGTTTTCGTTAAGTACTCCAGGGACAAAGGCAACACCTGGAGCCAGGCCGTTCGCATAAGCGATGGCCCGGAGACAGTCACGAGCGTACTACCGTGGATGGAGACTGGCCCGACGCCAGGTTCAATCGGGGTGGTGTGGTATGGGACGACGGCAAGCTCAAACAACGACAATGCTGATTGGAAAGTCTTCTTCGCGCAAAGCCTGAACGTCACGGATGCCAATCCAGTGATCCGGCAAGTTACTTTGAGCGATCACTTCATACACGGCAGCAACATCTCCGAGGAAGGACTGCCGCTACTCCCCGGCGAAGCGCCGAATCGCAACCTGCTGGATTATTTCCAGATTGGATTTGATCCGACAGGTGCCGCGGTGGTCGCTTACACAGACGACCATAACGATTTCGACGGTCATGTATATGTTGCCCGTCAGATAAGTGGCCCCGGCGTTAGGGGCACTAACATTCCGGCTCCGGTGAACGGCAGTGCGCTACCGCAACCCACGCCGCGTCCGGTCAACGCTCCACAGGTCATTGATTATCCGCAGGACCAGAAAAACGGATTGCTCACGATACTGCCAGTGAACGACCCACTCGACATTCTTTCGGTTAAGTATTCGACCGAGGGTCCCGCGACGGCGCCGGTCCTGGTTACCACCATGAAGGTGTCCGACCTTTCAATAGTGCCGCCACTCTCGAATTGGCGTATGAACTTTACGGCCAACGCTCCAGATTCGCGTATGAGTCCCACTGGAGACTACAGCTTCGGTCTCTCAGACCGTGGCGATCAATTTTTCCTGCGTGCCACGACCGATGCTCTCGGAGCTCGCACCTATACCTATGGCACAGCGGTTAGAGAGCACCAGCACCGTGGTTTTGTCGCTTACACGGATCGTGGCGCCGCCGACAGCGGTTCCTTCGATTCAGCAGCCGGCCTAATAACTATCAAGGTCTCACTCACTAAGCTGAATGCCACGCTCGCCAGCGGGCACACACCGATCGGTCCGGGTTCTATTCTGGCTGGTCTGCGCGGAGGTACGTTCACAACCGGTGACGACAATGCGGCAGATCGAAATGATCGTGCCAAGTCAGACATGGCGCGTGGCGGCATTCAGTACGCTATCAACAGTGCTCCGACGGCTCTACTTAGCGCTGTACCAACTTCGGGAACGGCTCCACTGGCTGTTAACTTCGACGGCTCGTGCTCAACCGATCCAGATCCTGGCGATACTCTAACTTACACTTTCAACTTCGGTGACGGATCAGCCGCAATCACGCAGGGCAGTCCGGTGGTTAAGCACACCTACAATACTGCAGGCAGCTACACCGCAAGCCTGAAGGTGAAAGATGCTGCTGGTTGGGAGAGCAACACAGCAACGGTCTCAATTACCGTCAACACGCCGCCACCTCCAGTATCGGTTTGTTATGAGGATGACGATTCGCATATCGCTTACTCCAGTGGTTGGCACCTGGTTAACACCTCCAGCGCGAGCGGTGGCCATTTCCGCTTGCATAACGGAAGAGACACGACACACTTCGCTAGTCTGACTTTTGATGTTCCATCGGGACTGACGGGCTTCTTGACCTACACATTTGCGAAGAGCACGAAGGGCGGATCCGCCGAGGTGTTCATCGACAATGTCTCCAAAGGTGTTATTTCCTACAACGGTCCCAATGGCGGAATGCGCGATCCAGAATTCACGAACGCCGGCATTCCATATTCAATCAAGTACGTTGGCTTGGCGCCGGGCCAGCACAAGTTTGAGTTACGCAATCTGACAGACGCCGTCTACTTCGACCGCGTCTGTGTGGAGAGTGCTTCATCGAATTCGGAGCCGACGGCTGGACCGGGGCAAACGAGTAGCAGTTCAAGCTCGATCAATACCGGCCAGCAATCATCAACGAGCCTGAGCGCGCCCTCTAACACAACCGCAATCTCCGTGTTGGCTGAGGCGAGTGTAGGTCTGCCAATCAAGCTCCTACTCGTTGATCCGACAGGTTTGACTCTGAAGACTGTGGATTCAACGAATGGGGTTGCAGTACTCAATTCGCCCGTGAGCGGGAGCGGTCTTTACACAATCAAGGTAGTGAACGTTAGTCTGGGACCGGTGCAAGTCTGGACTGTGGCCACGCCTTTCGTTACACGGTAACCAAGTCCGGCGGGTTTGCGCTTGTGAGTGCGAACCCGCCGCCGCAGATCGTTGGAGAGGATCTACGTGTCTAAACAATGTCTTGTCCTAAGACTTTTGCTATTGCTGAGTGTCGCATTAGGCGCTCAAGCGATGGCGGACGGTTCTAAGGGCGCGTCGAGCCAACCTCTTGGTTTGCGGCTGGGCATGAGTGAAGAAGCTGCTCATAAGCGCTTGAAAAAGATTGCCACGCAAAAGAAGGAAGAGAAGGAAGAGGGAGAAGGTGAGCAGGAAGTTTGGATTCTCAAGCGCGATGAGAAACTGAATTACCTGATTACCAGATTCGACGAAAAACACCGACTGGTTTTGATCACGGTAGTCGCACGGCCAACGCAGGTTCGGTATGCCGACATCGGCGACCTTAACGACGCGACCAAAGCCACGGACGGCCTGAATTATTCATATAAATGGAAAGTAGCGGCAACCAAACAGCAGCCCGTCTTTCTCATCATCGCACGCGGCAGCAGTGCTGAATTCTTAACTTCTTACTCAGTCTATCCCACGCGCTAACGGTTACGAAACAGAGTCCTGGGTTGCCGCGCTGCGCGGCTACCCTTGGAAGGATGTGAACTAGAGTTCTCAACCCTGAAAGGGCTGAGATACTCCAACCCATCCGGGTTTGGACGCTTCACAGACTTCCTTCCCCCAAGGGTAGCCGCCCAACGCGGCAACACTGGCTTTGCTATATAGCCTCTTAGATTATCCAGAAGAAAACTTGCCGGCGACTCGAGGTTCATCGCGGAAATCAGTTCGCTTTAGGCATTTTAGTGGACTGAGTAGGGAAACTTGCCCTTTCCCTGCCGAAATAGCAGAAATAGTTCCCACGCGATAACCGATTGAGTGCCCGTATGAAAGTCCCCGCAGTTTCTGGCGTTCCTGCCGCTAAACATCTCTGGCGAATTTTCGCCATCGCGACCGCACTCGTCTTTGTTTACGCAACGGTGCTGGCAAAGCTCGGCCACGATTGGTGGACTGACGAAAACTATTCCCACGGCCTGCTCATTCCCATAATCATCGGCTTCATTCTCTGGAGTCAGCGAGAACGATTAGCGCGCGCAACCCTACGACCGTCCATGTGGTTGGGATTATCCAGTGTGCTGTGTGCCCTGTTTGCTCTCTGGGCCGGGACCGCCGGCGCCGAACTCTACATGCAGAGGACTTCGCTAGTCTTGATACTGGCCGGAATTATTGTCTATTTCTGGGGTCTTAGTCTCTTGAGACTGTTGCTAGTCCCGTTGTTCCTGCTGCTGTTGGCCATTCCCATACCCGCAATAATTTTCAACAAAGTTGCCTTCCCCATGCAGCTCTTCGCTTCGCGGTGTGCGGTTTCGGCAATGACTTTCTTTGATATCCCGGTATTGCGGCAGGGAAACGTTATTGAGCTGATGCCGCTTGGTGCGCGCGAGACGAAAAAACTCGAAGTAGTGGAGGCTTGCAGCGGCATTCGCTCGCTGATGACGCTCGTCACATTGGCGGTTGTTTTCGCGTACTTCACGCATCCGCGTGGAGGTTCGAAGGATGGAGACAATGCGCAAGCTTCTAAGCCAAAGGACCCGATCGCTATCGACAGGAGCGTATCGCGTCTCACGTCGGGGCTGAATCGATTGAAGAGCTTTGGTTTCTGGCGCTCCAGTATCATCGTGCTGTCGGCCGTACCAATCGCTATCTTCACGAACGCTTTGCGAGTTAGCGGCACCGGTATCCTGGCCCGCTACTATGGAACTAAGGTCGCGGACGGCTTCTTCCACACCTTTTCAGGTTGGGTGATTTACATTGTCGCCTCGCTCATGTTGTTTGGCGTCGGCTGGCTGCTTGATCGCGTTAACCCGACCAAACCTTCTTTGCGCTTTTCCTCGCGCGAACTTCCAACTGTTCAACTCGCACAAGCCGAAGGAGCGGAATGATGAAACCTTCACGTTTCGCGATTCTGTTTGTGCTCCTGATTGCCGGTGGCCTGGTAGTTAATGCCTGGGAGTATTTGGGTGAGGCACACGTCGAGCGCAAAAGTTTTAAAGATTTCCCTAAGCAAGTTGCGACGTGGGAACAGACTGGCGCCGACGAGCAAATCAGCAAAGAAACCATGGTCGTATTGCGCGCGAGCGACTATCTACTGCGCAACTATCGCGGCCAGGATGGTCGTACCCTGAATTTCTATGTCGGTTACTACGCAAGCCAACGCGAAGGCGCCACCTATCACAGCCCCTTGAATTGTCTGCCCGGATCGGGCTGGGTCATGAGTGAGCCCGGCACCATAACGATCACTCCAAAGGGACGACCGGCGTTCGTCGCCAATAAGTATTTGATCCAAAATGGCGACCACAAAGAGTTGCTTGTTTACTGGTACCAGGGCCGAGGCCGCGCGGTTGCAAGCGAGTATTGGGGCAAGGTTTACACCGTTCTCGATAGCGTTCGCAGGCGACGTTCGGATGGCGCCATGGTGCGCATAACTACAACGGTCAACGACTCAGAACCAGCCGCGCTGCCTGCGGCCCTCGTTGCAGCGACGGATCTCGCCGCCGCCTCGTCAACCATCCTGCCCGAATTCATTCCAGACTGACGTTAAGCAAACTGTCAGGTTGCGAACAAAGCATTTCGAGGAATCACTATTGAATTGGCGCTTTTGTAAAAGTGTCTCACTCTCGGGACAAATCAAGTGGCGTTGCCCGCTATTTCGACGGAAGCGAGAGTAAAACCAGAGACAACAACCGGGACGCGAACCTGAGCCCCAGGAATAGTCGCTCCCGACGAGAGGAAAGCAAATGAAACCCGAGTGCCGATCCAAGGTCTACTACGCCGCCCTTCTGCCTGTTCTTTTAGCCGCAATCTTCGCAATAAGCGGCTGCACCAATCCTGAAAAAGCCAAAATAGCCCACGTCGAAAAGGGCGAAGCTTACCTGAAGAACGAGAAGTTTCAGGAAGCAGTGCTGGAGTTTCGCAATGCCATCCAGATCGACGAGAAACTTGCGTCGGCCCACTGGGGACTGGCCCGCTCGTACGAAGGACTGCAGCGTTTTCAGGAAGCTTTCGAAGAGTTGCGCAAGACTACTGAACTCGACGCTGACAACCTCGATGCGCGCGTGAAGCTGGGCAACTACTACATCGCGGCCGCCAAGGGACATCCTGAATTAGTCGCCGAAGCCGAACGCCTCGCCACTCAGATCCTGCAGAAGAATACCAACCACGTCGAAGGCCACATTCTGATGGGCAGTGTTTTTTATGCTCAGAACGAACACGACAAAGCTTTCGCTGAAATCAATCACGCCATCGAGTTGGACCCAAAACGCGTTGAGTCGTATTTGAGTTTGGCGCGTTTCTATATCGTCGTTAACGACAAGACGAAAGCCGAGGAGACATTTCAGCGTGCTATTTCCGTCAACAGCAATTCCGGGTTGGCCCACACTGAGTACGGCAAGTATCTCGTGCAGTTGCACCGGCTCGGCGACGCTGAAAGTGAAATGACCAAGGCTGTTGACGTAGAGCCGACTAACCGTGCCTCGCGGTTCATTCTCGCCAGTTTCTATTTAGTAAACAAACAGTTAGACAAAGCGGAAGTCGCTTACAAGGCACTGGCCGAGCTCGACAAGGACAAACCTGAGGGCCGCTCAGTGTTGGCCGACTTCTATTCTTCAATTACTCGTCTGGATGAAGCTGTCAGCATCTATCAGGAGATTGTCGCGGCGTCGCCTGACTACACTCAGGGACGTTACCGCCTGGGCGAAATCATGCTCATGCGTGGCGACAGCCAGGGAGCTATGGCACAGGCCGATGAGATTCTGAAAAAGGATCAGCACGACCGGCAGGCACTCTTGCTGCGCGCCCGGATTCGAACCCAGACCGGCGTGTCAAATGACTTACAAGCAGCCGTCGAAGATCTGAAAGAGGTCCTGATACAGGAACCGAATTCGCGCGCCGGCCTTTATTTCATGGCCCAGGCAAACTTCAATCTTGGCAACATCGATCAGGCACATGCCTTTGCCGGCGACCTCGAACGTAACTATCCAGATTATCTGCCTGCGAAATTGATGCAGGTGCAAATCAACCTGGCGCAGGGGGATGCGAAAGGCGCTCAGCGCCTTTCCTCGGAACTGATTGACCGCCTCAACCAGACTGCGCCGGACCGGCAGAATTCACCTCAGATGCTGGCAGAGATTCGCGTTAAAGCTTATCTCTCACGCGGCGCGGCTGCGCTTGAACAGGGAAACATCGTTAACGCACGCAAAGATTTCATGATGGCCCGCGACGCCGCTCCCCGCGACACCTACCCCTACATCAGTCTCGCCGGTGTGGCCCTTGTCGAGAACAAACCTGACGAAGCCGCCGGTTTCTATGAGAACGCACTAGCGATGGAGAGCACAAACTTCATCGCTTTGAGCGGATTGATTAGGCTCTACGCACGCACCAATGAAATCGCCAAAGCTCACGCCCGGATTGATCAGGTGCTCAACTCCTATCCGGCCAATGCCTCGCTGCATTATCTCAAGGCACAGGCCTACGGTTTTGAACGCAACTCGGCACAGGCTGAAGCGGAGCTGCGCAAGACTCTCGATTTAGATCCGAACTACATAGCTGCCTATTCAGCCTTAGGTGCGTTATTCATCAATACCAACCAGCAGGACCGCGCGATTGCCGAGTATCAAAAAATTCTCGAACGACGCCCCGACAACGCTACTGCCTACACGCTTATCGGCATGCTTGATGATTCGCGGCAGAATTACGATTCCGCTGTCGACAACTACCGCAAAGCCCTGGGCAAAGATCAAAACTCGGTGATTGCAGCAAACAACCTTGCGTGGCTGTATGCAGTCAACGGCAAAGGCAATCTTGACGAAGCGGTGCGTCTCGCTCAGGGAGTCGTGCAAAAGAACCCGAGCATTCCGGGCTTTGTCGACACGCTTGGCTGGGTCTACTACAAAAAAGGACTCTATGGCGCCGCAGTTGAACAACTGCAAAAGGCCGTTGCGCTCGATGACCGTGCGTCCAAAAACGGCGCCGGCAGCCCCGCCCCAAACTATCACTACCACCTTGGAATGGCTTTGAAGGCTCGCGGCGATAAGGAAGGTGCGCGACGCGAACTCGAACAGGCCGTGCGGTTGAGCGATAAAGCGCCGTTTGCAGAAGCTGGTGAAGCGCGAAACGTTTTAGCTTCGCTGTAGGGACCAGTCGGCAGGAGCAGGCGGCAGGAGCAGATTAGACCCAAGTGCCAGTCAGAGCCCATGAGTAGTTTCCACGAATTCCAAGGAGTCTTGTCATGAGTGTTGAATTTCGACAACGAAGGCCAGGCGAATACGCGAAGATCTGCTGGAAACGCAAATGGTTGATCATTCTGCCGGCGATTGCGATCGCGACCGCCGTGTCGTGGAGTGTGATTCAGCTGCCGGACCTTTATGAATCGTCAACCTTGATCGTCGTCAAGCCCTCTACGCTGCCCAATTCCGTCGTTCCAACAATTACCGAAGACAGCTTGACGCGCCAAATAAACAGCATCTCGCAGGTTGTTACCAGCCGCAGTTCTCTCGAGCCGCTGATCCAAAAATACGATCTCTACAAGGCGGAGAGGCAACGCGGCGAGCCGATGGAAGTGCTGATCGATTCTATGCGCAAGAGCATCAAGGTTGAGGTGAACAGCAGTCGCAACGATATCACCAACGGCTTCAACATTACCTACCGGGGTCGCAACGCAAAAGCCACCCAGGCTGTCACTTCAGAATTGGCCAGCAAGTACATAGACGTACAAACGCAGGACACCATCAACTCCACGAGTTCCGCCAAGCAGTTCATAGATCAGCAGGTCAACCAAATGAGAGACGAGCTGGATGTAGTCGATCGCGACCGGCTCGACTTCATGCAGAAAAACGTCGGCAACTTGCCGTCGGAAGCCGCGTCTCTAGTCGGTCAATTGATGGGCTTGCGCGATCAACAGAAGGCCTATATTTCCGAAGTCGGACGTCTGCAGGATCGTTGTTCGGCACTTACCAGCCAACTGGCTCTCGTAAAGAAGACCTCCGAACAGTCGAAAGACGATATCGCCGAAAACACCACCGACCCTAAGACCACGCTGGCCTGGGCGCAACTTATCGCTCGTAAAGCAGACCTCGAATCACAGTTGACGCGCATGCTGACTGAGCTGCGGCCCAAGCATCCTGACGTGCTCGCGAAGCAGGCTGAAGTCGACTCCGTCAAAGAAGCGATGGATCAGATGATGGTGGAATGGAAAGCGCGCATCCAGGAGAAGCAGGACAAACTGCGCGATCGCCCGGACCTGACCGTGGGTAGTCTCGAGTCGGAGTTACAACTAGTCGATGGTGAGGCGAAACGCCAACAAGTCATGCTTGGCCAAATCGAAGAACAGGTGAGCGCGGTGATGGTGCGCATCAATAATGTTCCCGGCGCCGAGGTGACCCTGGGCGCTCTGGATCGCGACTATCAAGCAAAGAAGGCGCAATACGATGCACTTCTTCTGCAGGCGCAGAAGATTGGCCTCAGCGCCGACGCTACCAGTCAGCAGCAAGGCGAAGGCATTCAGGTGGTCGACCCGGCGAACCTTCCGGCCCGTCCGGTTGCGCCGAAGCGTTTGATGTTGATCGGAGCTGGAGTCGCGGCTGGCCTCGCCTTTGGTCTTTTCTTAGCGGGACTCTTTGAAGCTCCTCGACTGCTCACTATTCAGACGAGGGAAGACGCTACTCATTACACGTCGCTGCCGGTGCTGATGACGGTGCCGGAATTGATGACGCCGGGTGAGGCGCAAAGCATCCCCCGCCGGCGCGAGTTGCTACTGGCCACCGCAGTCGCGGCAATGTTCCTGGCCATTCCAGCCCTAGCGCTGGCTCTAAAACTGACACAGGTGTTTGAGCATTTCGCTGTGTAGCAGAAGGAGTTTCGAGTCTCAGGACTCATGAATTGTTCTAAGCCGTAGGCGAGAACCTTACACCGAAACTCGAAACCCGAAACTGGAGGTTACGAAGTGTACGCAGAATTTTACGGACTCAACGAATTGCCATTTGCCCTGACTCCCGATCCGCACTTTATCTATTTCACTCCTTCGCACACGGAAGTGATGGCCAACCTGCATTACGGAATTCAGAGTGGCAAAGGTTTGCTGGTGGTGACGGGCGAAGTGGGGACCGGTAAAACGACCGTCCTGCGCTGGATGATGCAGCGACTGGACCGAACAGTCCTGGTTGCTTACATCTTCAACCCACGATTCTCAGTCACGGAGTTTTACCAGCACGTGGCTTCACTGCTTGACCTTCAAAAGTGGGAAACGAAGCCGGAGTTGCTGATGGAGTTGGGCAAAGCCCTGGAGTCGCGCCATTCGCGAGGGCTGCGGACAGTTTTGATCATCGACGAAGCGCAGGGACTATCACCCGCCGTTCTCGAAGAGATTCGCATGCTTTCAAACTTCGAATCAGACACTGAGAAGCACCTTCAGATTGTACTCACTGGACAGCCGGAACTGCGCGAAGTCTTAAATGACCCTGACCTCCGTCAACTTAAACAACGAGTTGCGTTGCGTTGTGCGATCTTGCCGTTGCCGACTGTCGAGGAGACTGATCGTTATATCACTTCTCGTCTGCTCGCCGTCGGAGCAAAGCGGACAGGTATCTTTTCATCCGCTGCAATCGACTGCATCTACCGCTGCGCGGAAGGCATTCCCCGCAACATAAACAATCTTTGCGACAACGCACTGCTGGCTGGTTATGCAACGGGTGATCTGACCATCAGCCGCGCAATTATCGAGGAGGTGGCTGAGAGTCTTGACATGCTGCCGCGCGCGGAATGCCGTGCCCCATTTGCGGAACAGTCGGAATTGCCGGCCAGGATTTTTTCAGACGTCACCCGCGCCGAACTTTGGGCGGCCGGTAACGGGCACAGCGACTCAAGCAACTAGTAGGACAGACATTCCTGCCTGGCCGCGGGTTCTTTAAAGCGGGCGCTACAGACAGACAGGAATGTCCGTCCTACAAGGAGACCCACATGGGCAGAGTTTACGACGCATTAAAACGTACCGGCGGGGCAGACTCGAATGTCACCGCTCACCACTTCCATGAATTTGTAGATCGCGGAAATATCCGCGCTCAACACATCGTCCCGTCGGGCACAGAGATCGAAGAGCCGCTATTCAGCGCTGCTTCCATCCCTGGTCGTTCCGAAACGACGGTGAAAACCTCAGCGTTCACTGCGCACACTGCGAAAGCTTCTGACGGGATGGCACTCCCCGAACGAACAGCTTCGCGTGCTGTTGGGGCAACTTTGAACGCTGCCAGGCCGGCGCGCGCGAGCGGACTCGTCTCTTATGACGTTGATGCCGCGCGCGTCGAGCCTCATCTAATCGCTATCACGCAACCTCGCTCGGCGTGTTGCGAACAATTTCGTTCCCTGCGCACGCGACTCCTGCAAGCGGGTGAGCGTAAGCAGATGCGCACCTTTGTTATCACCAGCGTCGGAATGGGTGAAGGCAAGACGCTGACAGCATTAAATCTCGCGTGGCTGCTCGCTCAAACGGAAGGTGTGCGCGCGCTGTTGATCGATAGCGATCTCCGCCAACCCTGCGCCACCGATTACTTAGCCGTTGACGCGCCGCGCGGACTTTCTGAAGTTTTGGGCAAAGAACTCAGTCTGCGTGACGCTATCGTCCGTCTCGATCCGGCTGGACTTTACCTGCTGCCGGGTGGTCAGGCGCGTGATGACTGCGCGGAGTTACTTTCAGGTCCGACGTATGCCGGAGTAATTGCCGAAGCCCGCCGCCTGTTTGATTTCATCATCATCGACGCGCCGCCACTCGGGATCTTTACTGACGCGAATGTGATGATCAATCGCGCTGACGGCGCGCTAATGGTAGTTCGCGCTGGTAAGACGCGCTATTCGATGGTCGACAGCTTGTTGTCGCAGCTGCCGCGCGAACGAATGCTGGGCGTCGTTTTGAATCGTGCTGACGAAGAACTTGAATCGAATTCTTACTACTACCAGCAACGAAACTACCGGCCGCGAAAAGCACTGCCTGAAGCTGAAGAACTGCTGCTGGTAGATGAATTTCAAGACGGGGTAGCAATCGCAAGTTGAGAAATTCGCGCGCCAATACTCGGACCGGTCTACTGCTCCTCGCCGAAGCTGCGGTTGTTTTCGGCGCGATAGTGGGGGCGGTCTATTTGCGTTTGGGCGTGGACGACTCACAAAACGAATTAATAGTAAGGCAGGGATTTCTGAAGGCCGCGTTGGCTACTCTTTTCTGTCTGGCGTCCTTCTACCTCTTTGATCTATACGACTTTGTCGTCATGCACGATCGCCGCGAGTTGGTCTTGCGACTGGTGCAGGCTCTTGGTTTGGCGTGGGTGGCTTTGGCGCTGGCTTTTTATGTGTTTCCGCAAATCATGCTGGGTCGCGGCATTTCCCTTATCGCCCAGGCACTGGCTTTAGGACTGATGGTCGGCTGGAGAGTATCCATTCATTGGCTGTTGGGTCACCCCGATTTTGGCGAAAAGATTTTGATTGTGGGTTCGGGCACATTTGCCGTCGAAGTTGCGCGCGAGATGCTCGAACGCCCTGACGCGGGTTATCGCATCGCTGGTTTTGTGGGCAGTGATCCTGAGCTCCTTGGCAAGAGCTTGATCAACCCACGCGTGATCGGCCTGACTTCGGAACTGGATGCGGTCGTGAAACGCGAAGGTATAGATCGCATTATCGTCGCCATGGGAGAGCGACGAGGACAGTTGCCGACGAACGAGTTATTGCAACTGAGTCTGGCTGGAACTGTAAACATCGAAGAAGGCGCATCGTTCTACGAACGCGTAACCGGGCGCGTGTCGCTTAACATGGTTCGCCCATCGTGGTTGATCTTCTCCAGTCGCGGCAGGCAGGCAAAAATTTCAGGGATAACCCGAAACATCGTTCACCGGATGGTGGCGCTGATCGGCGCTTTGTTCTCGTTGCCCATAGCTATTGTCACAGCCATCTTAATCAAGCTGGAATCGCGCGGTCCCATTCTCTACCAACAGGAACGCGTCGGAAAAAACGGCGTCACGTTCACGGTCATGAAGTTTCGCTCGATGCGCACTGACGCCGAAAAGGCAGGTCCGGTCTGGGCCAGCCAGGATGACGACCGCACCACACGCGTCGGCAAGATCATTCGCAAACTTCGCATCGACGAGATACCGCAGTTCTGGAACATTCTGCGCGGCGAGATGGATTTCGTCGGACCTCGTCCTGAGCGTCCCCACTTCGTTTCGCAGTTAGCAGAAGAGATTCCCTATTACGAACAGCGCCACTTGAATGCGCCGGGCCTAACCGGTTGGGCGCAAATCAAATACCCGTACGGAGCTTCGATTGAGGATGCGCGGCAGAAGCTCCAATACGATCTCTACTACATCAAGAATCAGAGTCTGATGCTCGACGCGATAATCCTGTTTGAAACAGTGAAGATAATCCTGTTTGGCCGTGGTCGCTAAGTTCGTCCTGTAACGCAAACTGGGCCAGCCGGGCATTCGTATCATGTCTCGTCGCCTGACTGTTCGGAGGCAGTTGGTGAAGCGGGTGGTGTTCTGTCTACCGGTGATCGCAGCAAAGTCGTGGTGTTGCGGCGTCAGGCCGACGGAAACATGAAACCGATTGCCGTGAACCTTAGTGCGATCTACAAAGGCAAAGCGCCGGATGTGACTTACCTCGTCCCCGGTGATCAGATAGTCGTTCCCGGCAACAAGCTAAAGAAGCTTCAAAATGTCATGAACTTATTCCCGATTCTCAGCTTCGCGCGAATCTTTACCGGCGGAATCCTTTAGAGATAGGTGCAGGAGGCAGGGGCAGTCGGCAGTAAGCAGAAGACAGCGGCTATGCCGCCAGCTATTCACCCTTCTCCTCTTGCTCGCCAGCCTTTTTCTCCGGCCGCATGTGTGGAAACAGAATCACATCGCGAATGGAATGCTTGTTGGTGAGTAGCATCACGAAGCGGTCGATGCCGATGCCGACGCCGGCAGCCGGCGGCATGCCATACGAAAGCGCGCGAATGTAGTCTTCGTCCATCACCATTGCTTCCTCATCACCGCGCTCGCGCTGCATTCCCTGATCCAGAAATCGTTGATACTGCTCCGCCGGGTCATTTAACTCCGAAAAGCCGTTGGCACACTCCATGCCGTCTATGAAGAGTTCAAACCGTTCCGCGACAGACGGATCTGCCGGTGAGGCTTTCGAGAGCGGCGAAACAAGTTTTGGGAAGTTGTAGATAAGGGTTGGTTGCACCAGTTTGTGTTCTACGTGTTCCTCAAACAACTCCAATAGGTTCTCATTGGTGATCTCTCGGCCGGGCGCAAATCGAGCAACGCTTGCTTCCATCGTCATCCGCTCAAACGGCTGCTCGAAATCAATATCGCGCCCTGCAAAATTCACATGCGTGTGTCCCAACACCGTGAACACCGTTGCTCGCAACATCTGTTCGCAGAAATCCATCATCTGGTTCACGTCGGCATATGCCCAGTAAAACTCCAACATGGTGAACTCAGGATTGTGTGTGCGGTCGATGCCTTCATTGCGGAAGTTCCGATTCAGCTCATAAACCTTCTCGAACCCGCCAACCAGTAGGCGCTTCAGATAAAGCTCCGGCGCGATTCGGGCGTAAAGCGTGATGTCGAGAGCATTATGATGAGTTTCGAAAGCCCTGGCCGCTGCGCCGGTTGCCTTCGAGGTTAACATCGGAGTTTCGACTTCAACGTAACCACGATCTTCGAGAATGCGACGCATCTCGCTGATGATTCTCGAGCGACGTTCGAAAGTCTCTCGTGGCGTTAACGAGCCTTCTTCTCGTTCGAGCTGCAGGCTGCCGGCAATCAAGTCGGCATAGCGCTGACGCTGACGAATTTCCGGATCGTTAATGCCATGCATCTTGTCAGGCAGCGGCAGCAGTGCCTTAGCCAGGAACTGCAAGTGCTGCACGTGAATTGAAAGCTCGCCGGTTTTTGTAATGAACAAGTAACCCTCGACGCCGATGAAATCACCATGATCCAGCAGACTGAATAACTCCCAGCCATCAACCTCACCGTGGGCAGCGTCGTTGCTTACACCCATTACGTCAGCTCTATTAAATTAAATTTGCAGGGGTGAAT
>JBOGOP010000107.1:0-16616 GCA_050747225.1 Pyrinomonadaceae bacterium | reverse complement strand
CCAGCAACCTGCCGCTGCCGTCACGCGCTTTTTTCTCCGGCTGCCAGGCTGTGTTCGGAGGCTTGCTTACCACCCAGGCGGAGATCGACGAAGGGGACTGTCGCTACAGCCTTCATCTTGGCGGCACGCCAGGGGCAGGAAGCTTTGAAACTGACAGCACCTGGAAACAGTCCGCCTCGCCGGCGGCGGGCGACTGGACCGCTCCAGCGTATGACGACAGCGGCTGGGCGGCAGCGGTTGAGCAGGGAGTGGTCGGCACGTTCCCCTGGACCTCGAGCGGCGGACCGCCGCCCTTTCCGCCCGACACAACTGCACAGTGGATCTGGTCTCACAATTCTCTGAGCCCCTACGACAATCTGACGGTGTATTTTCGCAAGAGCTTTGTAGCGGCCGCTGAGAGCGCGTTGCTGGTTATCAGCGGCGATAATTCTTTCACGGCGTTCCTAAACGGCGTGCCGGTCGCTTTCGGGGACCTGTGGTATCAGTCTTACACCGCGTTGCTTACTCTGGAGCCGGGGGAAACCTATGTGCTGGCCGTCAAAGTGGTGAACGGCTGGGCGGTCGACGGCTTTATTCCCAGCCCTGGCGGACTGGTGGCCGTGGTGAGTTACGGAGTCAACGGCATTGGCATCGGCAATCCGGATCCGGACACCGGCCTGCCCTATACGTCGTGCCCGCGAAACAGTCAGGCCGTCTGCATCGCGCGACTTGAGCCTCCGGGCGCCACCCGTGCCCCGTCCTATCTGGCCTTCGATACGATCGCGGAATCGCACGTGGTGCACGAAACCAAAGGGCCTAACATTACCGTCACTTCGCGCGGTAACGAGACCAGAAACAAGCGGCCGCTGCGCGTGATTGCCGGCCGCCGCCACGTTGAGGATCTCGACCTGCTGCAGTTTGTCGTCGAGCCCAACACAAACCATCCGGACCAGGGATCGGTCAAGTGTCTCTTCGCGGTTGCGGAGGGGAATAATCGTTCAGTTACAAATGGCAAAATCAACGACGTAACGATCGCCCCGCAGCATTCAAACTATCGTACTGGCGGCAAGCGCCAGCCGCCGACCTCGTTCTCTCCGAACGTGCTCAACTACTCAGGCACGGCCCAGTTTCTCGGGGTGGCCCAGGGCGACTTTACCAAGTCGTCAGCCGACGACCTGCGCGGCTCGGTCGACGTCGAAGGCCTCAGCGACGTCCGCATCTATTCGGATCCGGAGACTTTCACTGAAGAATACACCTCCGAACGCGGCTGGTGGCTGCTGCACCTGCTCCGCAATAAGCGCTGGGGCTACGGCCTCGACGCGCGCCGGGTGAACATTCAGGACTTCATCGATGTCGCCGCCTGGTTCAAGGAAATCGTGTCCGTCAAAGACAAGGACGGCAACGTTTTCACCGGGCCGCGGTCGCAGTTCAATGCCGAGCTGATCGACCGCACCGCGCAGCAGCAGATCAGCGACCTTTGCTTAAGTGGCCGGTTGGGCCTGCCGTTTCCGGCTGGCGGCAAACTGCGGGTGATTCCGCTGCGGCGCGCCACCGAATTGTTTTCCGCGGCAGTGTTTACAGACCAGGCCTTCTTCGGCGCGTTTGCGCGGCCGGCAACGACTCTCGAACGTGAGGAATGGTTCGAGGCTGTGCTCGACGCCCGCGACGTCTCGCAGGCGGCGCTGTTGGCGGAATGCCAGGCACGGGTTTTGTCGCTGTTCAATTCTTCGGAGTATGACGATCGCGACCGCTCTGATGAAGAGTTTATCTCTGACTGCTACGCGGCCTTCCTGCGCCGCGTTCCGGATCCGGAGGGCGCGGCCTTCTGGCTGGCAGACCTTATTGCCCACGATCGCGCGCATATCCTGGACGCTTTCAAAGTGTCGGGTGAGTTTGAGGCGGACTGCTCAGACAGCGAGGTGCCGACATTCTCCGATCGTGGAGAGGACCGAAACATCTGCGTAACCGAAGGCGGCAAGTCCACCCTCGCCTACTCGATCCAGTCGGATGCTGACCTGCCCAACCGAATTGTGCTCACCTATGACAATGTCACCAAGGAAAACCGGCAGGAGCCCCTTACGTTTGAAGACGTCGCCCAGCAGCTGCGCGCCGGCCGTGCGTTTGGCGACACCTCGCGACGGGCCGTGGTGAAGGAGTACTCAGCGTTCGGAATCGTTGACGCCGGCGAGGCAGGGCGGCTTGGTAATCTGCTGCTGGATCTGGGTGAGTTTGACGAGGGCGGGCTGGCCAACAATCTGCGCTTTGAGTTTGTTGGCTGGTATCTCGATGCTGTTGACGTTCATAAATACCGGCTGATCAAGCTGGACTCGGCAAAGCTCGACGTCATAAATGAGATTCGCGCGGACCAGGGGCTGGAGCCGTTTCACTACTTCCGGGTCCGCTCGATCAAACGCCTGGCGGATTTGCGGGTGGAGTTTTCCGTACAGGCTTATCCGGTCGACTACTACGAACGCCTCGAGCTGCTCACGCAGGGCCCGGTGATTCCTCCTTCAGGGGGCGATGACGACGACCCTGACGATCCCGATGCGCCCAACCGTCACCGCATGCCGTTTGATGTCGCGCTCGAGGCGGTCAGCCACAATGAAGATCAAATCTTTTTCCAGGTCGGCCGGGAGGCTGTGTCATGAGCAACTATCTACAATTCGAGGTGTTGATTGATAACGACGATGGCACTACCACGCCGGTGCCGGCGGCGACGATCGCTGTCTACGATGTCACCAACGACGTCGCGCTCGACGACATTGCCAGCGATGTCGATGGCCACGTTGCCGCCGGCACGGTTGATACGGATGCCGGCAACACGGTGCGCCTCAGCTTTCGGCTGGATAATGGGTTGTGTGGATTCTCTGAGCAGGTGACAACGTGACCAAGGCCCTCTTAGACCCGTCGCCGGCACGGGCAGCGGCTTATGTGGCGCTCTATCCGATGTTGCAGCAAATTGCGCGGCGGCATGGCTACGCGCTGGCGGTTCACGGCTCACTGCATCGCGACTTTGATTTGATAGCTGTGCCGTGGGTGAAAGAGGCAAGCGATGCGCTGGCTTTGATTAAAGCGTTCAAGAAGGCCACCCGCACAGTGACGCATCAAGAAGAGGGCGATCATCTGTTCAAGGACTGCGTGCCTACGAAGAAGCCGCATGGGCGGGTCAGCTATTCGTTGCACGTAACGAACAGGGGCATGTATGGCGGATACCTCGATATTTCGGTAATGCCAAAAACAAAATGAACCTGGTAGCGAAACGATCGGGAGGCTTTAACCTCATCATGCGGCCACAGGCACGTCGCCCTTGGTACCCTGCTGACCGTGCGCGACCGGTGCAGGCAGAAGTGTGGTGGCGCTACGAAGGCCAGCCTGCAGCTGCCGCACAATTGATTGGCGCGTTCGCTCCTGGCCAGCAGGTGAGTTATCCATTCAATCCTCTGGTCGATCGCAACGTCATCCTTTCGACCATCACCGTCAGCTCGCGCGGCATCCGCTCAGTGCGCGATATCGCCGACGCTCCGGAGTTGCTGCTCGTATTCCAACGTGAAACCGCGGCGCCAACTTTGACCCAGGTGGGCGCCAACACGCACACGCTGATTACCCTGACGGTGGACGGTTTCTCCACGCTGGCAATCAAGCGCAAGGTCCGCACGGCCGATGACAGCGGCATGACCACGAACCTGGTCGAGTACGAGACGGAGGTGTCCCCGGGCGAAGTGTTGCCCCGGGTTATCTATCTGATTCGTGACGATGCGGGCACGGGCACACGTGACGTCTGGGCGCGAGTGTCACACTCGAGTGGTGGGGCGTATGGCGCAGAGTCCACCGCACAGATGTTTACCTGGGCAGATGACACCGGCGCTGGCGGTGGCGACGGTGATGGCGACCCCTTTGGTGGTGGTGGCTACTGCTTCAGCGGCAACACCAGGCTGCGTGTCGCTGGCGGCGTGCTGTGCTTCGATGACATCCGCTTGCTCTATGGCACTACACCATTCCTGATTCGCGGTGAGTTAACGGCGCAGCTCGTCATTCATGAAGACTGCAATGAGCGCATGATCGACATGGGCGCCGGCGAGCTGGTCACACCAGCACATCTCATGAAGGACGGCGCAGACTGGCGACGAGCGCTTGAGCACTTCCCCGATGCGCCTCGCTGCCGACACACCGGCGCGCTCTACAACCTGCACATCCTGTCTGACAGCCCCCTCGACCACTGGTACGAACTGGCCAACGGCGAAACCGCTCACAATAACAAGCCCGGCCCGTGACACTGGCCATCACCGTGGCCACACCCTACCGCGCATCACGGTGGCCACACCCTACCGCGCGTCACGGTGGTTTCCACCCTAACCGCGGTAGGTTCTTTCTGGACCTACACGCGGAGCAGATAACGCATGACTCCTCTGAGCATCTAGTCGCAGCCAAAAAGTTGACTTTCATCAACATAGGGCTCGTTGGGTAGTTGCTTCTTTTCGCGCCTCAAATGAGGACGGAAAACAGGCAATGCCTGGATGTCGGTAATAAAATAGCCAGCAAAAGAGGTGGTTTACTGGGTAACGGTGACCGGGTAGCCTGCGGCCAGCTTTCGCATGAAGCTGGCTTTGAAGCCCTTGCGTTCTTTCTCGATTCGCTTCTTCACCGCGGCCCACTCAGTCTCGAGCCGTTTCAACTCCGACTGGAATTCCGCGTAGGCGGCGAGGATCCCTGCAGCTGTCAGGCCTTCCAAGACCTCCAGCAACAACGGTTCCTGATCGGGCTGAAACAACATCGAGCAGTCGCCGCAAAACAAGGCCGCGAGATGTTTGCAAAACTGCTGTTGCTCACTTGCGGCACACGCGCACTGAGCGAACAGTCGTCCGTTATCAATCCAAAACGCCACTTCGTACGGATCGCCGGAACTGCTTTTGGCCAAAATGAGGGGCATCGAGAGGGGCCTTTCCAAGGATAGAGCCTAAAGAATGGTGCCCCCGGCGCGATTCCAACGCGCGACCTTCCGCTTAGGAGGCGGACGCTCTATGCAACTGAGCTACGGGAGCCTGAAAAGACAAGAATACAGGAAACAGCAGACAGGAGACAGGAGATTAAGAACAGCAGGCTTCTGACCACTGTCTCCTGTTTTCTGTATTCTGTTTCCTGCCTTCAAGATTGGTACTTCAGCAAAGAGCGCACATCGTAACCTTCGAGTTTCTGCCGGCCGGGCAGAAATTCCAGCTCCACTACGAACACCAGACCTACAACTGTTCCGCCCAATCCTTCGACCAGATCGCAGACAGCCTTTGCGGTTCCGCCAGTGGCCAGCAGATCGTCGGCGATGATCACGCGATGGCCATTGCCCACGGCGTCACGATGAATCTCGAGCGTGTCCTGTCCATACTCGAGGTCATACGAGATCGAAGCGCATTCCGCCGGAAGCTTCTTCGGTTTACGGACCGGCACAAAGCCGGCGCCGAGGTGATAAGCAAGCGCCGGCGCGAAGATAAAGCCGCGCGCCTCGACGCCTATGACGGTATCGACTTTTTCGCCTTCGTACTCCGCGGCCAAAGCATCCACAGTTTTCCGCAGACCGTCCGGATGCTTCAGTAGCGTGGTAATGTCATAAAAGTTAATGCCGGGTTTTGGGAAATCCGGCACTTCACGAATCAGTTGTTTGAGATCGTCCATATTGTTTAGAAGACAGAAGACAGAAGACAGAAGTCAGAATTCAGAATTCAGAATTCAGTAGCGTATTAGTCAATGGTGTCGCCATTCGGAAACTACTAACTCCTGTCTCCTGACTCCTGTCTCCTGACTACTGTCTTACCGTTCTATTCTAAAGCTTGCGTAAGTCCCCGTTGGTTCAAGATTGATTTCCTCGACTTGCTCTACCCTTGACCACTGCGGGCCGGTGACAAGGTCTTTCTTAAATTCCTCAACCGCACTCGGCGATCCTTCGACGATTACCTCGACGCTTCCATCCGGACAATTCCTGACATGACCCGCGACCTGATGGCGCGCCGCCGCGCGTTGCGCGAAGAAGCGATAACCAACTCCCTGCACCTCGCCCCTTATCAAGAACTTCCACGCAACTTTCGCCATCGGTATTCGTGAATGTTGTTAGTGTAACGCAAACTGTTAGTTTGCGGTCGTCGCTACGGGGACCGCCGCAAACTAACAGTTTGCTTTACATGCGTTCAACTCACTTGCACTTGAAAACTCTACCGTGCCCGCCACGCTTCAGCGTATAGGTTTCAAGGACTTCGTCAGTGTCCGTAAGCTTGACGGTCAGCGTCATCGTGTCGCCTTTGATAGAGCCCGTATAGAGTGCCGGACGGCCTTTAGACTCACTATCCACTCTAATTGGTCCGGGGCCTTCACGGTGATGAGTTCCGCGCCAGGTGAAGCGACCTTTGCTGTCGAATGTGAGTGGGCCGTCAATCGTGCCATTGGCGCAGTCGTAGTCGATCGAAGCCGAGTTTTGCCCCACTTCGACTCTTATATGTGGAGCGCCCCATGTTCCTGTTGACACGCGTTGCATTTTTCGCGGCCTCGACGCAGCGGAAGAGGAAACTAACAATACCAGGCTAACAAGAACTAGAAGTTTAGTCCGATGCTTCGAAATCATGCTACCCCTCCTGGCTAACCGGAGTTTCCATTGTAACGAACAGTTGGTGGTAACGCCCAACGCCCGGTCACCCGTCCAGGAATAGAACGAACCGAGCGTTTGTTTATTGCGGCGGACAGCTGAATGCACATTATCCTGAATATGAATTCCGGAAGATGGGAGCAAAGCCTGCTGACCGGCTCCCTATTCCGTTGTGACAATTCTGTTTTATTCATGTCAATTAGACGCCTGACACTTGCCCCCTGGAGGTAGTTACATGCTACTCTGTCTTTACCCGTACCTGCCCCGTTATCTCACTTGTTTCTTAATTTTGGTTTCTGACTTCTGCCCTGTGAGGTAACCATGAGCCCTGCAAAAGCGACCGCTATCGCAAAAGCTTCCCTATCACCCGAAGTCGTCGTGCCAACAGTCCTGGTAATTGAAGACTATTCCGATACACGGGAATTGCTTGTCACCTTGCTGCAAAAGAATGGCTACAGAGTCATTGAAGCGGAGGACGGTGTGGAAGGCCTGCTGAAGGCTGGTTGGATGTATCCCGATCTCATAATTATGGATCTGTCCTTACCGGAGATGGACGGAGTAGAGGCAGCGCGACGCATTCACGCCCAGGCTAAACTCTCTCAGATTCCAATCTTCGTCATCAGCGCCTACCTGACCGACGCAGTCAAAGCGGATGTACGCGCCGTCGGCTGTACCGAAATTTTCGAGAAACCCTTCGAGGCGGCAAAATTATTGGAAAGAGTTGCCCGGACGCTCGCCAGTGAAGGCGCTCCTCAATCCGCCTAGTCCGCAAAAACGCGCACCAGGCTGAAGTGATCGGGCATCCAGTCATTCCCCTTTTACCCGGGGTTCGTTCCGTCAGTTGAAGGTCCACGACGGGTAGCCAGGACTTTTGAATCCCTCCGAAAACATCAAAATTAAACAGGTTTCGGTAGAAGAAATCGGGGAATCGGACTATCTTTAGGTAAATAGTTCTGTCTCGACCGCGAGAAGCTCTCGGAGTTCCTGACTCCGTCGGCGTTTGTCCCAGGGGTGTACAAGGCATGTCTTCACCAAAACGGAAAGTAAAATCGGCTGTGAATCAACAAATCAAAGCAGGCCTAAGCGCGATGAAGGATTTCCTTGCCGGCCGGTCGAATGACGACAAGGTTGTTGTCCCGGAAGACAAAGCGACCCGTGAAGTTGTCGCCGCCGAACTTTTGGCCGCGATGTCTGGCGGCAGCACTGACGAGGCCGCGCCGGCTAATTCTGAAAACGCACCGAGCGATACGCCGGAGATACCTCGCTTTGTTCCTCGTGCCGCGGTAGCACCGGATACCAATGAACCGCAGGCGCAGGAAAGGGCCCGCCAACTCTTTCTTGACCACGGCTATTTTGACGAAGCAGTACAAAAACTACGCGCAGCCAGCGCTCCGGCTGAGCGGGCGGCGGCAGCTCGCGCTCTCGGAGTGGTTGGCAGCCAGCGCGCAACAGCACATCTGATTGCGGCGATGTTCGACGATGATGCGGAAGTAAGGGATGCTGCGGCGCAGGCATTGATTCAAGTGGGTGAGCCGGTTGTTGATGATGTTTCTGCCACTGCCGTTGCCGCCGATGAGATCAAAAAAGTAGATGAGGCTACCTCAATAGCTTCGTCTGTCAAAGGTGAAGAGGTCCTGGTCGGACATGGGATTGAAGCCGCAGCCACGAATGTGGAAGCCGCCGAAGTCCTGCCTGAGCCAGTTGAAGTTGCGACCGCGCAAGCAGTAAGCGCGCAGAACGAGAGTTCCACTGAGCAAACGGTTATCACTCCAGCTACTTCTCCTGACCTAATTGCTGTGGATTCCGCAGGGAGCGAACAGGATCCATTGCTTCGCGAAGAACAAACCATTTTGGAAACCGTGGCAGATGTCGAGCAACTACAGCTCGCCGCTGCGAATGCGTTTAAGGAGTTGGAAAACGAGGTCCGCTGGAGAACTGAGCGCGAAGCCAAGGTACGCGCGGAGGCGACGGCACGGCGACTCGAAGAGGAAGACCTGCGGAAGCGAACGGAAGAGGAAGCCGAGGTCCGCCGGAGACGGGAGCGAGAGGCGGTCGCGGTTGAACGAGCGGCCCGCTTAAACGCCGAAGCTGAAGCCCAGCGTCATGCGGATGAAGAGACGAACCTGCGGATGAAAGCAGCCAGTCTCCGGCTTGAGGCCGCAGCCCTTGCGCGCCGTCGGGCTGACATCGAAACAGCGCGGCAGGAGGCTGCGGAAGCAGCGCGTCTCGCTGAGGTCGTACGTACGCGCGACGACGCCAGATCGCGACATGACGCAGAGCTGGGACGGTTGGCAAGTGAAAAAGAAACTCTGCAAACAGCGACCGGTGAAGTTTTGCTGCAGCAGACTAAAGTGAGAACCGCGCACGAACAGGCTGCGAGTGAAATTGAAAAGTTAAGGCAGGAACAAGCAGCGGTTGAAACAGCACAGCGCGCCGAAGCTGAACGCCTGCGCCATGAAGCGCATGCGGCAAACAGTGAGGCACAGGAGCAACTGAATCAGGAACTGGAACGATTGCGTCAGGTTGGGGAAGAGGTTGCCAGACGTCACAAAGAAGTTGAGGCCGCACGGGAGAGAGCTGATGAGGAAGAGCAAAGACTCTTAGAAACCCAGGCACGCATTCAGGCCGCCGAAGAGGCTCGCGCACAGACTGCTATGGAGAGTTCGCAGATCGAAGCGGAAATCAACCAGCAAGCAGAAGAGCAACTCAGGCTGCTGGAGGAGACTCGGCGGCGGAGAGAGCAGGAACAGGCGCGTCTGCAGTATGAGGTTCGCGTGCGTGCTGAAAAGGAGCAGCAGCATCTAGCCGAACTGGAAGTGATGAAGACCAGCGCGGAGGTTGAGTCGAAAGGGCTGGCTGAAAAGGAACGGCACATTCTGGGCGAGATCGATAGCCTGCGTATTGCCGATGCGGACACGCGACGGCGAATCGAAGATGCGGAAGCAAGACGACGTGCGGCGGCTGATGCCAGTCGTCTGATTGCTGAGAGGGTTCAGCGAGTAGAAGCTGAGGCACATGCGCGTGCAAAAGAAGAAGCGCGGATGCTGGCAAAGTTGGAGGCAGAGCGTCGGAACGCTGCAATCGATGCGCAATCACGGGCCGAACAGGAAAAGCGAATCCGGGAAGAGATCGAAATGTTCCGCAGACTTGAAGAAGAGGAGCGGCCTCGGGTAGAGGAAGCAACTCTGCAACTGGCGGACGCTGAGTCTCGCTTGCAGGAGCGGAAAGATCGGCTCAAAGAAGAAGTAGAGACCCGCGTTGTTGCGGAAGAAGAATTCATAACTGTTGGAGAACAACGCGCGAGTACAGTCGAGACATCGGCTGCGACTCATTGGCAGGATAAGGCGACTGAAACTTCAGCCGCCGTGCCGCGGGATGAAACTCCGCGACCAGTTGTCGGGTCATGGTCCGCTGCTGACGTCGCCGACAGTGCAGTCGATGCGAACAGCGACGAGACAGGGGCGTCGGCAGTGACTCCGGCGATCGCTACTTACCTGAACAGCGTCGATCCATATAAACGGGCTGCCGCCGTAGCTGAGTTGGCGCGATCAGGCTCGCCGGATGCCTTCAGTCGGATCGCAGTTTGTTTTGATGATCCTTCTCCTCATGTGCGTAATGCTGCCGCGCGGGCGTTGCGCAAGCTCGAACCTGATCGGACCGTCGATCTGTTTAATCGAGCGCTGGAAGAAGCCTCTGCTGATCGACGGCGCAAGATTGGCGCCGCGATAGCTGCTTCGGGTTTGGCTACCGACGCCATCAACAACCTTGCCAGTGCGAGCAGGGAAGATACTTACAATGCCCTGTCGATTCTTTTTGTTATGGCGAAGACTGGTGAGGTTGAACCGTTAGTGGACGCCCTCAAAGAACACGGCGACGACGAAATAGGCAAAGCCGTTTCAAAGTTACTCACGTTGAGCGGCCACCGGGTTGGTGAACAAGCGGGAGAACAGGCGGCTGGAGCAGACGGCAGGGGGTTGTAACTAACGCGACCCTAACGCAACCCTTTCAGGGTTGGTAAATCTAAAACCAATTCTCTCCCAGGGTAGCCGCGCAACGCGGCAACCCTGGGCTGAGTTACGTAACCGCTTCGCGGTAAAGAATCCGGACCGGAAGGCTCGGCTAAGTCTGAGGGCTTGAGGCTAACGCAACCAAGTCAGTTCTTGAGTCGTAGCTCGATGATTGCAAGACTGCCCGGGGCAATAGTTACGGTCACGCCGTTTTGTACGCTCTGGTTCTTGAGTTCAATTTCCTTCTCGTTAGTCCAATCCAAAACTTTTTGAATCGGCTGACCAGCCAAAGTGATTGTGGCAGTGACATTGGCGCTGCGATCGACCTGTGCCAAACCTTGCTGCGGTTTGAAGACCCCATTGTTGTTGAAGAGCGTGACCACCCAGCCGTTTTCATTGCGATTGACCAGGTATTCCACCTCGCCTCTAACCTTGATCGGAGTAGCGCCGGCGAAGACATGCGCCAGCAGGTGCGCCGCGAAGGGTGTGATTCGTTCATCTTCGCCAAGCAGATCCGCAACGGCGACAAAAATCACGCTGCCTTTTCCAACTTTGTTAACAGTTACCAGCGGATCCGGGTAAGCCGCGGTACTTGGCAGAGTAATTAGTGGCTGCGCTCCTTTTAGTTCTAACCTTTCATAGCGAAAGATTTGTCCGCGCAAATCCTGCTCAGCTTCACCGGGTGAAAGACAACGTGCGTTGTGTGCTTCGCCAGTTTCTCCCTTGAGGCGCACGCCCAGGAGATCCGCCGGCACACCTTTGATCTGTGCTGAGTTGAGTACGAGCGTGCCTCCAGATCTAACGTACGCAGTGAGTCGTTGAATCCATTGGGCTGACAGTTCGACATCGCCGCCAACGACGACTGCGCGGTAAGGATCAAGGGGGTAGACAGGAAAGCGAGGAACGGAGGAAAGGGAAGGCGCGGGCAGCGGATCGGTGGTCAGATTGCTGCCCTCGTAGGCCCATTCCTGACTTTGGACTTTGGGCTTTTCGCTTTGGACTTTGCTTGCGTCCTTCCTGAGGGTCGGACTACTGCCGCGGACCCGTTTGTTACCGCTCGCGGGACTGGCAGGACTTTGGACGTTGGACTTTGAACCCTGAACTTCTGATGCAACCAGCACATCGAAGATGTCGCCAAAGATGCCGTCAACAAACGCCTGCCGGTCGCCGGTTGCCGGTTCGCCCTCGACCACGAGTCCGGGGTAATAGGCCACGCCGAAGAGTTCACGTAGCGCGCGATCGCTGCGGTTGATCTGTGAGACTTCGAATGGCCATTGCGGATAATCAGTCATGTCCCAGCCGTGCGCCGGGTCGAGCAGAAAGGCAATCGGCGTGAAGGGCGTGCCACGATCAGGATGTTTTTCTGCGAAGCGCATGAACTCGTCGGTGATACGACCGAGCGGATTCAACTGGAATTCATGATCGCCGGGTCCGGGCTTGAAGAATTGATCGAAGCCCTGCTCGAGGTAAATTCCCGAGACGCCGGACATGTAGTAGAAGTAATAGCTCTTGCGATACCACGAAAGCGATGGCCCCATCGTGGGGCCATAACGCGAGTGAAAAAAATTATCCGGACCGGCAAAGTTTTGCTGGTTGGTAAACGTCGTCGCGGTGTCACCGAAGGTTGGCGCGTGGTAGTAAAGAAAATTCGCTCCATATTGCCGTGCCGCCCCGCGCGTGAAGGCAGTGCGCATCGCGAACATCGGCTGCACCGCTGCAGTCTCAAAGCCCAGCAGGCGCACGCCCCACTCGGTGAGCGCGTGTGCAAATGAAGTGCTCGAAGTTGATTGCGCCGGAATCAGCTTGTCCCACATCGCGCCGGTTTCAGTATGAAATATCCCGGCCCACTTGCGCGCGATGGCATTCGTGTAGAAAACGCGATGTGCTTCAAGCAGTTCCCGCCGCGACATCGAAGCGTTAATTTTTAGTTGAGCCGCCGACTGTTCCCAAACGTGGCCGACGCTTTCACCTGACATCCAACCCAGAAACTGATCCTTGAATTCGCCGGTCAAAAGTTTCCACGCCGCCTGGCCGTCTGCCTCCGACATATCCGCCGAACCGTAGTTGATCAAAATCGCAAATGGAACTTTCGTCTCGCGCAGGTATCGCAGGAACGGACTGCCTTCCTTGAAATACTCCGGCAGATTGTTAATGTAAATGACCGGCGCGACGAACCTGGAGCTGAAGAGCGGCACGTCACGCGCGCCTTTATACTTCTGAACGAAGCCCTCGATGGGTTCGGCATTAAACGGGTAGAGCGGCCGTTCCGTAGCCGGCTTGTCGTAGAGCTTCCAGAACTCCGGGCTGATGTTCCAGGGCATGAGGAAATCGCGCCCGACGATCGAGGGGCGTTGCCAGGCGAGAGGGATTGGGGGAATTGACGGACCTGCGACAGCGCCTGATGACGTTGGTTGAAGTAACGACGAAAGCTCTGTGCGCGCATTAGACCAATCCCGCAGGTAACGCGCCGCTGCGAAATCCGGCTTACGTCGTCCATCGGGAACATACGCGAGATTATTTGTCAGCAGCACGCAGTCGACGTGGCGTCGCGCTTCGGCGGGCTTAGCTATTTCAATCGAAAGACGCGCCGGACCTTTCTCGATTTGCCCGTTGGCGTCGTCCCAGGCAAATGCCCAACCCCAGTAAAGGCTGACTTCGTCGTGAGGATCGATGACATCCTTCGTGCCGAACTCATGACGCAAGACTTCCCGCTCGCCCTGCGTGATACGAATGACGAAGCTTTCAGTCTTGTTAGCCCAGTCGGCGTAGCGCACCCAGATCCGGTAGCTGCCGCTGCGCGGTATTTCGAAGTCCTGATAAATTTTCCCGGCCGACTCATCAGCGCTCGCGGCTACAGAGTTCCATTCGCTCTCGCCGCCTTGCGACCATTCCGCAGATACGCCCGGCCCATTGATCCCCCAGCCTGGCGCCCTGGCGCTGGGAAGATTCATCCAGGAAGGGTTTTGCATGGGTTCACCGTTGGGCTTGGTGCCGAAGCCGCGCATGTTCTCGGCTTCATACCAGAGGTATTCCGGATGCGCCTGTGGCGCGCGAGTTTCCAATTGCGCTAGCGAGGGAGAAGAAAAGAGAAAAATGAAGAGAAGTAAGAGTGACGACGAAACAGCGGGGGCAAGCCCGCCTTCCCAACCACGAGCTGATTGGTGTTGAGTTTTACAATTTGTTTGAAGGGCTTTCAAACTGAGATCAACCCTGCGAGTAATTTAAGCTCTCAGGTTGGGAAGGTGGGCTCGCCCCCCGCTGCTTCTAACCCAGCGCTTCGAGACATTCTGGGAGAGTGCGCTGCCGGCAAGTGAACATCGGCGTGTCGCGCAAGGTATAGGAGCTGGCCTTTGTCTCGCGTAATTCCTGCACCAGGTCGAGAAAATCTGCCGGATTGTTAGTCTCAAACGCGACTACAAATTCCTGATCGTCCAAACCAAACGAATAGGTAGTGTGAAGTTTGACGGAACGATACTTGGTGCCGATGCGAATGTGCTCGTCCATCATCTCCTGACGCTGATCAGGCGAGCGCGAGTACCATTCTCGCGTTTTCACAAACGGATAGACGAAAAGATAGTCTGACCTACCTGGAACGATATGCAGCCGGTCTTCCACATGCTTGGGATTATCTTTATCGATATACATCGACCGTTTCGTCATCGACAGAAACGATTGCGAAGGCTCGAGGTACTTTGCCATCTGGGTGTGATTGAGGCGCGAGGTCATCGCCTGAATCGGATCCAACTCCGAACCGATGCGCCAGATCATGAAGTCGACGTTAGTGCGCAGACCGATGGTCGAGTACGTGTGAATCATTAGTTGAGGACGAAACTCGTCAACCGCGTTGACAAACTCTTCCCTGGTCCGCTTCTTGTCGGCTTCCGCCAGCGAGCGCCACTCCGGGCGCGCATGATAGAAAGTGAAGTTGACAAACTGCCGTGGTAACTTCGCTTTTTGCTCCTCGATCTCGTCGCAATTGGGGGCGAGCCGGAGCGCGCCTCTCGCCGCGTTGCCTGGTTCTTTATCCGTACTCATTTGCAATAACCTCAAGAATTTTGACGAGAATTCGCTTTGGGTAAAACAGCGAAGATTTGTCGAGCGCGCAAGGTATTCTGCCTAGTCTGAAGGGTGATTGCAACCGAGGAGACGCCAAGGCGACCATTGTTTTCTGACAAATCGATTTGGTTGCAAATTGCTGGCGACAAAACCCAGACCAGAACGTAATATGTTCCCGCTCAGGCGATTCCTTTTCGACGGGAAGTAGGATGCAGCGTTTGATTTACATTGGGCTGGCTGGCGGCGCCGGTACTCTGATGAGGTACTGGCTCTCAGAATGGACTGCGAGAAGATTTGGCGAAACTTTTCCGACCGGTACGCTCGTCGTTAATTTAGTCGGCTGCTTCGTGGCCGGCCTGTTGTTCTATTTGATGTTTGATCGCTTCCTTGTCAGCCCGACAGTCCGCACCGTTGTGCTGATTGGACTGCTTGGTGGCTTTACAACGTTCTCTTCGTTTGGCTTGCAGACATTCACACTGCTTCGCGATGGCGAGTTAGGCCTGGCGCTTTTCAACATGGCAATCTCAAACGCCGGCGGTCTGCTGATGGTTTGGGTTGGTTACTCGTTAGCGAAGATTCTGTGAGGAGCCTATGAACATTCCAGAGGACGGCTATCTGCTGCGCATATTCATTGGCGAAAGCGATCGGCATGGCCATCATCCGCTATATGAATCAATTGTTCTTCAGGCGAGGGAAGCTGGGCTGGCCGGCGCTACCGTTCTGCGGGGTGTAATGGGCTTCGGTAAACACAGCATACTGCACACAGCAAAAATCCTTCGGCTGTCGGAGGACATGCCGATGATCATAGAGATCGTCGACAGCCTCGAGAGGATTGAGAAATTTCTGCCGGTGCTTGACGAGCTGATCAAAGATGGTCTGGTAACGATCGAAAAAGTGAGAGTAATCCACTACCGCGCTGACAATCCGTGACGGTCCTTAGCGCCAAAGGCGCGAAATGTAAAAGCCTGGGCCATCGGGCCAGGGATAAGTCAGCGATATTCTGAAGCGCTGAAGGCGCGAGATAACGATGGCGACCGAAGATTCTAAAGCTAACGACATTCAGCTAAAAACCAAAATAACCGGGAGAGGTTTCCATGAAGCTTTTCATGCTTGCGTTGGTAATTTTTGCGATTTTTCTCATCGGCAGTTGTAGTAAAACCGATGCCCCTAACGCGCCTGCTGGCACGCCGCCGCCGGCCGCGAAGTCCACGCCTACGCCCGACGAGTTTGCGTCCGCGCGCGCCAACTTCGCTAAACACTGCGTGGCATGTCATGGAGCCGAGGGCGAAGGCGGATTGAAGACCGTAGATGATAAGAAGCTGAAGGTCCCGAACCTAAGCACGGGGCACGCACTCAAGCACACGGATGAAGACTTTGTCGAACAAATTGTGAAGGGCGGCGATGGGATGCCTGAGTTCAAAGATAAACTCTCACCGCAAGAGATTAATGAATTGGTGCGTTTCGTTCGTCATGAGTTCCAGGGGAAGTAGTGAAACGTGAAGAGTGAAGAGTGAAAAGTGAAAAGTAATTCCTAAAGCCGCGGTTGATCGGTTCTACGATTTACTATTCACTTTTCACCATTTACTATTCACTGGTTTCTTCGCACCCGTAGCTCAGTTGGATAGAGCGTCTGACTTCGGATCAGAAGGTCGCAGGTTCGAGCCCTGCCGGGTGCACCAATCCTACCGCCAATAAAACCATCTTCCTTGTTCGCAAGAAATGTCGCGTCTCAGGCGCGTTCAGCTGCATAAGCGTTTCGTGATCGTTGGCGTTGAGTGCGGAACAATGCCACATCATTTGCCTTCCCCTTACGCCGCACTCAGGTTCGCCTCATGACGAAAAGCAAGCTTTTTGATTCGGCATAACGATTGCGCTCCGTCGCTTCGGTAGTAATTCGCAGCGCTGGAGGAGAATCGTGTACAAAATCAAGTTCGCAGCTTTAATAACCC
>JBOGOP010000106.1:0-16758 GCA_050747225.1 Pyrinomonadaceae bacterium | reverse complement strand
CCTTTTATATGGAGCACACTTTCGCCAGCAGCGCCAACCCATTAATTGGCCCGGCTGGTGGTGCGCTCACTCCGGATGAAATACGCGAGCTGGTGGCCTACGCGCGCCGCTACCACATCGAGTTAGTGCCGGAACAGCAAACCTTCGGTCACCTGCATAAGGCGCTGAAATTGGAAAAGTACAACGAGCTGGCCGAGACGCCTTATGGTGATGTGTTGTCGCCGCAACAAGAGGGCAGCTACAAACTGATTGCCGCCTGGTATCGCGAGTTGAATGAATTATTTCCCGGCAAGTTTTTCCACATTGGCGCCGACGAAACCTTTGAACTTGGTGAAGGGCAGAGTAGCGAGGCCGCCAAGGCGCGCGGTGTGGGTGCAATTTATTTCGAACACTTGACTCGCGTGCGCGAAGTCTTGAAGCCCTACGATCGCCGTTTGATGTTTTGGGGTGACATCGCGTTGAACCATCCCGATCTAATCGGCAGTGTTCCCAAAGACATGATCGTGATGAACTGGGATTATGCGCCCAAGGACGATTATTTGTCGCGCATCAAGCCTTTCAAGGATGCCGGGCTTGAGCAGTTTGTGTGTCCGGGGGTGCACAACTGGAACCAGATATTTCCGAATCTCGAAGCCGCTTCCAAAAACGTCGCCAACTTTGTTCGTGATGGAAAGGCGTCAGGCGCGCTCGGAATGATGAACACAAGTTGGGATGACGATGGCGAGTCGCTGTTTGAAATGACCTGGCATGGAATTGTCCTTGGCGCCGCTGCGTCCTGGCAGAATGAAGCGGTAGTCAGAAATGCCTTTGACGAAGATTTTGATTGGGCTTTCTTCCGCAACGAAGGGCATGAATTTTCCGAGGCGCTACACGCTCTCGGCGGTGTGAATGGATTGCTCGGCATCGGCTCCAGCGATGAATTGTTTTGGCGTGATCCCTTTACTGCAAGTTTTCAGAAGCAGGCAAGAACTCTAAAGAGCCAGATCCAGGAGATGCGCTTGGCTGCAGAGAATGCCGACGAGTCGTTGCTGCGAAATGGAACGAAGGCGCGGCGCAACCGTTCGATGATTCCGGTCATGCGTTTCGCCGCGCAAAGATTTGATCACCTGGGACGGCGAATCCAGGTAATGGAAAAATTCAGCGAAGTCTATTGGGACGCCTACTTGAATCTTGGCGATCGCCGCAAAGTTGGCCGCCTGCGTAATTACTGGGGCAACATTTACAACTCGCTGCGCGAAATGACTGAAGAGCTGACGATATTGAGAGAAAACTATCGAACTCTGTGGCTCGCGGAGAATCGCGCGTATTGGCTTGATAGCGTCTTAGCTCGTTACGATCAAGCGGCGCTGACCTGGCTGAATAAGAGCAAGGCGCTCGCCGAAGCGGTGCGCGTCTACAATACAAATTCAATCCTGCCGGACCCGGAACAGTTTGGTTTAGGGCCACGACCGGAACCATCGAGATGAGTCAAGTGATTTGCTGGGACCGCGGGCGTCCCGCCCGCAACGTGCCGCAGGCACACGGGTTTTTCGGGAAAGCTTTTCACCAGGCTATTTTCGCGCTGCGCGCTCATTGCGGGCGGGACGCCCGCGGTCCCAACAAGTCACTCGACCGGTTTCCGGTTTCTTCTCGGGCAATGTCAAATGACAAATGGAGAATCTTCTGTTCTGCGGAATCATAAAATACTATGAGCGAAATCTCTTCCAAAACAAGTGACCGCTTAATTTCGCTGGACGTCTTTCGCGGCATCACGATCGCCGGAATGGTCCTCGTAAACAACCCCGGCACCTGGAGCAGTATCTATTGGCCGCTCGGCCATGCTGCATGGCACGGCTGGACGCCCACGGATCTCGTCTTCCCGTTTTTCCTGTTCATAGTTGGCGTCGCAATACCGCTCGCCTTTGGCCCGCGAATCGACGGCGGTGGCAGCAAGCGCGACCTCTATTGGAAAATCATCAAGCGTACTTTGATTATCTTTGCGTTGGGCGAGTTTCTCGCGATTCCAGTTAATACCACGTTCCCGTACTTTCATCCTGAGACCATTCTTTCGACCATCCGCATACCCGGCGTGCTGCAGCGCATCGCAGTTTGTTATCTCATCGCCGCGATCATTTTTCTGAAGACCAGGGTCAGAACCCAGGTCATCATCGCGCTTGCCCTGCTCGTGATCTATTGGCTGCTGATGACGCGTTTGCACGCGCCCGGATTTGCCACCGGAGATCTGTCGAAAGAGGGAAGTCTGGCCTCGTTTATCGATCGCACAGTCTTTGGTCCACACATCTGGCGGCAGGGCAAGGTCTACGATCCCGAAGGACTCTTGAGTACGATCCCCGCGATCGCCACGACGCTGTTCGGAGTTTTGACCGGCCAGTGGCTGCGCACCAACAAGTCGCAATATGAAAAGGTGACGGGGTTGTTTGTTGCCGGCGCCTGTTGTGTGGTGATTGGCTGGTGCTGGAATCCGTTCTTCCCCATCAACAAGTCACTGTGGACAAGCTCGTACGTGTTCTTCACTGGCGGCCTGGCGCTCGAGTTTCTGGCGCTGTGTTACTGGCTGATCGACATCAGAAAATATCAACGCTGGGCTAAGCCGTTCGTTGTATTTGGCGTAAACGCCATAGCGTTATATGTTGGCAGCGGCATAATGGCCCGCCTGATGGGACTGATTAAGCTGCCGTGGGGAAGCGGGCAGATCTCGCTGCAAGGCTGGATCTTCGAGAAGGTTTTTCTTCCCTGGACTTCACCGATAAATGCTTCGCTCGCGTACGCAATGTGTTTTATTCTGCTCTGGCTGGGATTGATGTGGATTCTTTATTCGCGCAAGATCTTCATTAAGGTTTGAGGTAGGACAGGCATTCCTGCCTGTCCTCATTCCTGAGATAAGACGGACAGGCAGGAATGCCTGTCCTACAGAAGTTTGAAAGGAGACTCCGATGGCAACTTACATAACATTGATGCGCTGGACGCAGCAGGGTATCGCACGCGTTAAGGACAGTCCGAAGCGCCTGGACTCTGGGCGCAAAGCCTTCAAGAAGATGGGTGTCGAAATAAAAGACACCTGGTTGACGATGGGTAAGTACGATTTGGTTTGCGTAATTGAAGGGCCTGACGATGCTACCGTTGCGAAAGCGCTGCTTTCACTTGGCTCGCAGGGCAATGTGCAAACCGAAACGATGCGCGCCTGGAACGAGGATGAATACCGCGCGATAACCAAATCAGTTTAGGGATCTAGAGGACAAGGCGGCAAGTAGGCGGGGCGCGACGCTAGTTGATCAGGAACAAAGCACGACCAAACACAAATACGGAACGGGAGCGGTAGCGACCTGATTGGCTCACCTAATACTCAATGAACCCGGACTGTGTGCGGTCTGACCCGACAGTGAATGGACTCGTGCGTTGAACCAGGTCGCTACCGCTCCCCGTTCCGTATTACTCCACCCACAACGCAAGAATTTTGGCCCATCAAACAAGTAGAAATCTTCTTTGGGCGTGGCAGAATTCACCACAAATTACTACCTCATGTAACCAGGTCCGCGCAGCGCGCGCCCTGCAAGCGCCGGCGTTCGTTTGCCGTCGTCGACACTGATCTGGCCATTCACGATTACATACTTGATGCCTTCGGGATGTTGGTTTGGCATCTCGAAGGTCGCGCGATCAATGACTGTCTTTGGATCGAAGATAGTTATGTCGGCGTAAGAGCCTTTCAGCAAGAGGCCGCGATCACGAAGGCCCACGCGCTTCGCCGGCATATCGGTCATCTTGTGAACCGCTTGCTCTAGAGTTAGCAGGTGTTCGTCACGCACATAGCGACCAAGGATTCTGGGATAACTTCCCCAACCGCGCGGATGCGATTTTGATCCTGCCAACGGGCCGTCGTTCGCCCGTGCGCCACTGTCCGTGCAGAAGCTGACGAATGGTGACTTCATCGCGGCGCGCATGTCGTCTTCGCTCATCATGAAATAGATCGCGCCGGTTTGGCCGTGGTCGGCAAGAATCAAATCGAAGAGCGCATCGAGTGGTTCCTTGCCCTGTTCATCCGCTATCTGGGAAAGGCGCTTACCCTGCATTGCTTCCAAATCACGATTGACAACCGAGCCGATCAAGACGCCTGACGCACCGCCGCTGCCAAGATAAATGTTTTCCCACTCCTTTGCGTCGGTCGTTATCTCTTTTTTAAGTTGCCGGCGGATGCGCATGTCCTTAACGCGCGACAACATCCTTTCGTTTCCGCCCTCGAGCGCCCAGGGTGGCAGGCAAGCGCTCAAAGACGTGCTGCCTGCGATGTAGGGATAGATATCAGCGGTGATGTCGAGACCTTCAGCGCGGGCTTGTTTGATCTTTGCCAGCACCTCGGGCATGCGGCCCCAGTTCTTCTTGTAAGCGGTCTTCAGATGCCAAATCTCCGCCGGAATCTTAGCCTCGCGGGCGATCTGAAAAACTTCTGCCAGCGATTCATCAAGCGCGTTAGCTTCACTACGTTGATGCGTAATGTAGATTCCGCCGTACTGTCGCGCGACCTTCGCGAGTTCTACAATTTCATCCGTTTTCGCGAAGCGCGCCGGAACATATTGCAGCGAGGTTGACACACCGAGCGCGCCATCCTTCATTGCGGCGGCGACCAACTGCTTCATTTGTTCCAACTCCGCAGGAGTTGGCAGTCGATTGTCAAAACCGACGACGTATTCACGCAACTGCGTCGCGCCGACGAAGGTCGCAAGATTCACGCCGGCGCCTTGTTTCTCAAGTCGTTTGAAGTATTCATCCAGTGTTTGCCAGTCGATCGTGAGTTTGAAGCGATTGAGAAAATCTTCCTGTTCCTTTATAAGTCTCTCGTTGATGGGGGCGATCGATTCGCCCTCGCCGGTGACCTCGGTGGTTACGCCCATCATCACCTTGCTCATCGCGCGCGGGTCGATGAGTAAGTAGGTTTCTGATTGTCCCAGCATGTCGATAAAGCCGGGGGCCACCACCATACCCGTGGCGTCGATCTCACGAGCGGCGCTCACGTTTTTCAGCTTGCCAATCTGCACGATGCGATCGCCCTTGATCGCGAGGTCGGCGCGGTAGCCAGGACGGCCCGAGCCGTCGACCACCAGTCCATTCTTAACCAGGAGATCGTATTGGGGCGCCGAGGCAGTCGTGGACGTGGACGTCGAGGTGAAAGAGAAGAGCATCATGGCCGTTAAGATCAGGGAAAGTGAAACTCTGATTAGCATTATTTCACCACTGGGTTGGAATCATGGAGCGCTGCATCGTAATGATTAGCGTTGTGAATGTCTAGATTTCCGATGACTACTGATGTTTCAACTCCATTGTCAGTTTGCGGTCGCCCGTAATCTAGTTTGTACAAACCATCCAACGAGCCTGCGAAGCTGGCGGACAGAGTGATAGCCCCAGGCGATGGCGAAGCCGAGCCTGGGGACCGCCACTCATGATGAAACTGAGCCCACGAAGTGGGCGACAGACGGAAGGTGCAAGAAAGTTGGCAACATCGAATTTTCATGATCTTATGGCGGGAGTTGACTAACTGTTGCGTCCTTCGCATTCTCAGAATGATCCACAATCTTACGTCCAAGGAGCCAGAATATGTCCTACACAAACCTCCTCTACCACGTTGTTTATGGTACGAAGGGACGTGCGCCCTTGATCACTTCAGAGTTGAAGGGTCGCTTACACGAATACCTGGGTGGCATCGTTAATGGGTTAGGTTGCATACCGATAGAGATTAATGGAATGGCTGAACACGTCCATCTGTTAGTAAAGATTCGGCCAACGATCTCTGTGTCGGATTTTCTAAGCAAGCTAAAATCAAGTTCGTCAAACTGGGCGAAACGGCAAACACTGGGGCGCTTTTGCCTGGCAGGTGAAGTATGGAGCCTTCACCGTTAGTGAATCGCAGGCCGGGGTTGTCAGGCAATACATACGCGATCAGGAGAAGCATCATCGCAAGATGTCATTCCAGGAAGAATTCGAGGCACTGCTGAAGGGCAACCGAATCGACTTCGACAAGCAGTACTTGTGGAACTAGAGGTCTGTCGCCAGCTTCGCAGGCTCAGGCAGACTTACATCGTTGACCCCAGGCTCGGCTTCGCCGTCGCCTGGGGCTATCATTCTGTCCGTCAGCTTCGCTGACTCGGTGAATGCTTTAGCCCACGCATCACTGTTTGCGACAAAGACTTTAAACCGGAGGTTTACGTCCAGTAGAAAAGGTTCGTAGAATCCAACGCCGTGACGAATGAAACAATCACACTCAAACGAATTGCCGAGGTAACTAACGGAAAACTCACCGGCGACGGAACCGTCGTGGTAACAGATGTCAGCCACGATTCTCGCCGCGCTGGTTCCGGAAGCCTGTTCGTTGCTGTTCGCGGCGGACTGTTTGACGCGCACAAGTTCGTGCCACAGGTGATCACACAAGGTGCGGTGGGCGTAATTTCTGAACTCGAGCCGACTGACGCCTTACACGGAGTTGAAACTGCCTGGATTCAGGTCGAAAACGTCAGACGCGCGATGGCCTTGGCAGCGGCGGAAGTTCATCATCATCCATCTCGCGAACTACAACTCGTCGGCATCACCGGCACCAACGGAAAGACGACCACAGCCTATCTTGTCGCTTCGATTCCGGAGGCTGCTGGTGAACCAGTGGCGATGACCGGCACGGTTGAATACCGTCTTGGACCCGAACGTTTCAAGGCTGATCGAACCACGCCTGAAGCGACTGACATGCAACGCATGCTGCGCCAGGCGGTCGAGATCGGCTGCAAGACAGCGGTGACGGAAGCTTCTTCACAAGCCATGGATTTTCATCGCTGCGACGCGCTCGAATACGCCGTGGCCGTTTTCTCCAATCTCACGCGCGATCACCTCGACTATCACAAGACGATGGAGAACTACTGGTACGCCAAGCAGCGTCTGTTCGATGGCCGACTGGGAACGAGACCGCGTACGTCGGTCATCAATCTCGACGACCCTTATGGAGTTGAACTTGCCGAGCGACTCAAGCAGGAAGGGCTGCACGTGGTTACGTACGCAGTTCAGTCAGAAGCAGACGTTACGGCACGCGCGCCAGAGTTTTCGCTTGACGGTATGCGTTTCACTCTGCGCACGCCGACAGGCGAACGCGAGTTTCATTCGCCGTTGGTCGGTCCGCCGCACATCTACAATACACTTGCGGCGGTCACCAGTGGCTTAGCGCTTGGCTATGGGCTCGATGTCATCACCCGCGCGCTGGAAAAGTGTACCGGTGCGCCCGGGCGTTTTGAACGCGTGCCGCATGACGGCGACTTTGCGGTCGTAGTTGACTACGCCCACAGCGACGACGCACTGCTAAATGTGTTGCGCACGGCGCGGCAGGTGACGAAGGGAAAAATTATTACGGTGTTTGGCTGCGGCGGCGATCGCGATGGTTCAAAGCGCGCGCCAATGGGCGAGGCGGCGGGAAGTTTGAGTGATGTGGTAATTCTGACTTCGGATAACCCGCGCACCGAAGACCCGGAAAAAATACTGGCTGACGCCGAGGTGGGAATTCAGAAGACCGGCAAGCCTTATCGGAAAATCGCAGACCGGCGCGAGGCGATCCATCAGGCGGTCTCAGAAGCGCGCAGTAATGATCTGGTATTGATTGCCGGCAAGGGGCACGAGGACTATCAGATCATCGGCCGCGAAGTGTTCCACTTCGATGACAAAGAAATCGCGCGCGAAGCACTAGAGGCACGTGCGAATTGACTTTAGCCGCGAAGCCGGCGGTATTTAATAGCCCCGTGCGTTAGCGCGGGGTGAAGTATTCGAAAAGTGTGAGCGCCGAAGGTGCGCAACTAATGATCGCCAAAACTGGTGCCGGCCCTATCGGGCCTCGAGGTTTTTAGCAGTCGTGACCCACGCCCTCACGGACGTGGCTATTCACTGTCGGCCCCTTCGGGCCTAAGTTCCAGGTTTGCAGCTAACTTAAAAACTTGAACTTGTTTACCCGTTCTTTCTCACGAAATACCAGTAAACGGGTAGTCCGGCCGCAATAATTACCAGGCCAATGAACGACAGGAACGGCGCGTTATAGATTGTGAATCCAATCAGATAAATTGTGACCAGGACAAACAACGCCGGCACTACCGGATAGCCCCACGTCCGATATGGTCGAGGAGTGTCGGGTTCCTTAACGCGCAGCACAAAGACTGCCGCCGTCACCATTCCGTAAAACATCCAGAACGCAAAAATCGCGAGGTCAGTGAGTTGATCAAACTTACCTGACACCGCGAGCACTGCCGCCCAGAAGCCCTGCACTACCAAAGCGATGATTGGCACGCGCGTATTTTTTGAAACGCGGCAGAGGCTTTGAAAAAAGACACCGTCGCGCGCCATCGCATACGGAATTCGCGCCGTCCCCAGAATTGATGTCTGCAGCGAGCCCCAGGAAGACAACAACATAATTCCGGCCATCAGGCTCAGCGCGACTGGACCCAACACTCTTCGAATTGACTCAGCAGCCACTGAGGTTGTGGCGGAAACGCCGGCGACCTCTGTGGGGGTCATGACGTAGTAGTAACTCACGTTGACGATCACGTAGAGCACAATGATGATCAGCATGCTGGCTATCAAAGCGAGCGGCAGATTGCGCTCAGGGTGTTTCACCTCGCCGGCCATATAAGAAACGTTGTTCCAGCCGTCGTAGGCCCAGAGCGCTCCTAACATTGCCGCGGCGAATCCGGCAAACCCGCCTCCGGTTACGGCTACTCCTTCGCACGCACCGCCGCTATTTGCCGCCCACATATGAGCCCAGCTGCCGTCCTGGTAGAAGAACGCAGCCAGGCCGACTCCGAGTACCACAATGACTTTGAGGATGGTTACGGCTGACGCGACATGCCCGGTGATGCCGACTGCGGCGCAGTTGATCAGGGTGGTGACAGCAAGCGTCACGAGCGCGACTACTTGAATGTGACCAAACGGTATGTCAATTCCGAAGAAGGGAATGTGAACACTGAAGTAGACCACGTCGAGTCTGCCGCGGGTGAGATCGTTCATGAAGATCGCGAAGCCGACAGCAAGAGCAGCGGCGGAAGCGGTGCGGGAGATCAAAAACTGTGACCAGCCGTTAAGAAATCCCCAAACCCGACCATAAGCGTCGCGAGTTATCACGTATTCGGCGCCGGCTTGTGGGCGGAGCGTCGTTAATTCGGCGTAAGTGAGCGCCCCGGCGAGGGCTAACAAACCGGCCGCAATCCACACGACTATCACGCGCACCGGCGTGCCGACGTTGCAGGTCATCACGCGCGCCTTAAGAAAAATGCCGGTGCCGATGATGTTGCCAACGTTGATGGAAATTGCAGCCAACGGACCGAGACCGCGGACTAATTCGTGGTTGTTTGTGCTCATATGTAAGTTAGTCCAAAGTCCAAGGTCCAAAGTCCGGGTCTTTCTCGGAACGTACTCCCTCTAAATTCTGGCGGCTCCAGGCTTTGGACATTGGACATTGGACTTTGGACATTGGACATGGCAAACAATCTAGGCGGCGCGCCTTCGCGTTACTCTAGCCTTCAACGCCTGCGCAGCGGCCTCGCCGGTCACCACCGCTCCTTCCATAAAGCCCTGCCATTCAGCCAGGTGCTCGCCCGCAAACAGAACTTTGCCATGTGGTTGCTGCAAAATCGGACGCAGTGTGAACCATTGGCCCGGCCGGTAGAATGCGTAGGCGCCTTGCGTGTATGCATCGCGCTGCCAGGCCATTGACTGAATATTCGTTGCCAGCTCGGGCGCCTTTCTATTCAACGGCAAAAGGTCGCGCGTAATGATCTCGCTGCGGCGGCCGCTGCTTTGCGAAGCGAGGATGTCAGCCTTTTCCCCGATCGCGTAGCTGCAAAGTATGCCGTGTTTGCCTGGCTGGTTTTTGGTGCTGTGAAAATAATAGTGAGAGGTGACGTCGCTGACGAGCGAGAAGTCTTCCGGACCCCAGAAACGTTCTTTGAACAGGATCTGGTTCTTGACGATGCGCGCGTACTGAAGCTTATCAGCGGCGGCGCTGTGCAAAGCTGGAAGCGGTGGATCAAAAACAATCTTATTGAGAACGCGCGCCGGTACTGTACAAATGCAGGCGTCGGCTGAGAACTCTCTTCCGCCGGCGGTCACGGTCACGCGCCCACCTCGTTGGGTAATCTTCTGCACCGCCATGCCGGTGAGAATTGAGGCGTTTCCAATCTCCGCAGCCAGCGCGTTTACCAGGCGCGAGTTGCCGCCTTCCATCTTGAAGTCCATTTCGTTTGCCGGACTGGATTCAAAATACTCTGCAGCCGCCGCGTAGGCAGATATCATGCGAATGGTTTCGCCAAAATCCGTACTGTCCTGCAAGTCGCGGAGTAACAGATCCTCCTCAGTGAAGCCGATTTCCTTTAGCCAGGTCCACCAGTCGTACTGATCCAGCCGGACACGGTCTCTATCTGAGTAACCTTTGTAAGTCTTGCGAAACTTTTCAAATCCAGCTTTCGCCGCCGGCGAGAAATCCCATTGCCCCGGGCGTTTCACAACGCCATCCTGCATCAGCCAGGTTTCGAAGCGATGATCAAGCAGCCGTATTTTGAAATCATTGCAGAGCGCTTTCATGCGTTCGTGGCTGGCGCCTACCCACTCGCCGCCGAGTTCGCAAACGAGTTCAGGACTTTCCTTGAAGTTGTAAGAAAAGACGCGCCCGCCGAGGCGTGGCCGCGCTTCCAGTAAGGTGACTTTCCAATCCTTCAGCGCGTAGGCAGCCGCTAATCCCGATAGACCGGCGCCGATGATAATGCAGGAGTACGAGCGACGTTGGACATACGGGCTAAAGACGAGCGGCGCGCCAACAGCTGCGACTGCCGCGCTCTTGAGAAAGTCTCGCCGCGATGTTGGGGGCAGTTTTCCGGCAGGTGGCTTTACCATACGTCGTTAGTTACCAGGTCTTCATAAGTGTCCCGGCGGCGAATCAGGCTCGCTGCGCCGTTTTCATCAATCATCACAGCTGCCGGAAGCGGGCGGCCGTTGTAGTGAAACATCTGCGCGAGCGAATAGGCGCCGGAATTCAATAGCGCCAACACTTCGCCCGGCTGTACATCTGCGGGTAGTTTTCGGTAGTCAGGCAAACGTCCACACCGCTCGATATCGAAATAGACATCGCCGGAATCGCACAGTGGCCCGGCAACTTTGTAACTCGTTTCGTGTGCTTCTCCCGCACGCGTGGCAGAGATGGTGTGGTAGTACCACTTGTAATTATTCATCGAGAGCATGATGTTGTAGCCGGCATCCGTCAGCAGCCAAACATCGCCCGTCTCCGGCCGTTGTTTCATGTTCAGAACAGTCGTCAACACCAGGCCGGCGTCAGCAATGACGCTGCGTCCCGGCTCGAGCAGGATCGTGGTCTTTTCAAGCAGATGCTCCGCGCTTGCAGCGCGAGCAGACTCGCGGGCCACTCGCAACGCTTCCGAGAGAACCACTGCCGGTTCGAGATCGGCGCCGAGCATGTCGCGTTCATGTTCGGGCAGTTGATCAGCCTGCGAACGATCGCGCAGGTAGTTAACCGGAATGCCGCCGCCGAGGTTGATGTGCTCCAGCGTGTGGCCCGTCTCGCGGTGAATCGCGACAAGGTGTTCCCACATGCTGCGAAACGCTTCGGCGAAAGGCTCGACATCAGGCGTTTGTGAGCCAACGTGAATATGAATGCCGCAGACCTGGATGAGTTCGGGGTTTTCTAAACTTCGCCGAAAAGCCTCGAGCACTTCCGAGGACGAGATGCCAAACTTCGAAGTCAGCAAGGCGGTTTGCAAACCCAGATGCGACCGCGTGCCAATCTCAGGAACGAGCCGCAACGCGATGCGCGCAGGTTTGAGTGGCTGACCGCTGGCTGCCGCTACTCGCTTAACTGATTCTTCAACCAGGCCGATCTCATAAATCGAGTCTACGTTGATGGCATAAATTCCGGCGCGGACAGCATCATCAATTTCGCCGTCACTCTTGCTGGTGCCGTTGAAAATAATTTGATCCGGCCGGAAGCCAACCCGCAAAGCCTTATAAAGCTCACCACCGCTGTTGACCTCGAGATCGATGCCCGATTCGAGTACCAGCTTGAGCACGGCCATATTCGAATTTGCTTTGGAAGCGTAGAAAAACCGTATGGGGTGTTCAACTGACTGAGCAGCCGACCTGAGCCGATTTATGTTCGAGCTGATGCGCGGTCCGGAAAAGACAAAGAGAGGCGAATCGTAATTGCGAACAAGTTCCAGCGCGTCTGCGCCGTTGATAGCAAGGTGACCCTCGCGAACTTCGAGATAATCGGGAATAGTCCAGGCTGGACTTGAAGCGGCCACCGTCGTCGACATGTCTTAGTCTTTCTCCGCGTTACGAAAGATTACCTTACGAATGCGAGCGAAGATAGACTGCGACCGGCGGAGCGTCAAGCTTCTTGAAGAAAGTTTGGAGGATCTGGTCTTTGGCCTTTGGCCTTGGGTCTTTGATCCTGGATCTTGCTCGTAGTGCGCTTGGGAAGAGAGTGAGGCCGTCAGAAAGCCAAAGACCCAAGGCCAAAGACCAAAGGCCAACATAAGCCACCCTTCCCAACCTCGAGGTTCCGTTGTTTGAATCCTATCCGCTTGAACCCACGGCTAAGTCCCATTCGCCTTCCGCAGATTCCCCAGCACTTCACGGATCTGCTTGTAGTGGCGTTGCTCGTGATAACCGATGAAGGAAATTGTGGCTACGCCGTCAATCTCTCCAAGAAAAGGATGTTTGAAGACGAGATTGCGGAAGCGCTCCTCGCTGTGAGCGGCACACAGTGTTTTCAGACTGCTTCTGGCGCGTTCAAAATTCTCAAGCGCGTGATCTCTGGCCGGCGCATCAAGCGGATTCATCGCTTTCGGCGCCTTCACTCTGATGAGTCGCAGGGAAACGATGGAAGTTGGAATGAAGCGGCGGAGGAACCCAACGCGTTGCGGCTCGCGGGCGATTGCCGCTTCGAGTTCTTTGGTTACGCGTCCTTCGACGAGACAGAGATGGTGGACTATTTCCGCAACACTCCACTCGCCTTCAGCCGGTCGCTGTGCGTAGAGGTTTGAGTCGAGCGGCGAGATGGTACTGATTAGTTTCTGATGGATCGCGTCCAGTCGGTTCAAGGCCTTTTTCATCTTTGGAGTGCGGTGACCTGTCACCGCTTTGGTCTGCGGCGACTCGACGCCGCCAGTCGCAATTAAAAGTTATCCGCCAATGGTCGCGACAGGTCGCGACGAGCAAAGCGGTGACAGGTCACCGCACTCCAAAGACGGAGTTCTAAATCAGCTCTGCGGGCGCCCAAAGTTGTAGACCAGTACTCCGGTCACTTTCACCGGTTCTCCCGAAAGCAGAGTCGGCGAGAACTTTGCCTGAAGCGCAGCGTTGACTGAGACTTCCTGAAGCTGTTTCGGTCCCGAGATTGGACGCGCCTCAGTTACGTTTCCCATCTCGTCGATAGTCACCTGAACTACGACCACACCCTCCGCACCGGCGGCTCTGGCGTCGGGAGGATAGTCCGGCTTTGGCAGGCTGATCGCTTTTCCGTTCAGAACGCCGGCCGAAATCGGGGCGCGCTTTCCGGCCTCAGTTGCCGGGCGCTGCTGATCGTCTGGCTTGGGATCCTCGTTCGCAGCCGGCTTTGCGGTCGCGGCCTCTGCTGGAGCGGCGGTCGCGGGTCCTTCAGGCGATACTTGTTGGGTCGCAGCAACTGTTGCGGGTGCGGCCGTCCTTTCCGGCAGTATGAAGGAACTTAAAAACTCCTTCTGAATCTCGTCGTCCTTTTTGGTGTTTAAGAAGACTATCGAATAGAACCGCTTGCGTGTAGCAAACACCTGTACCGTCCCTGTCAGGTCGCCAATCGTCATGCGATATTCGCGACCAGCATTTCCCGCCAAGGTCTTTTCGCCGACAAGCGCAAGTTTCGCGACCAGGTCTTTGCGAATCTTCGGAGCGAAGAGCGTCTTGAAAGCATCGACGTAGGAGTTGATGCGCTGCATCTCCGTGTAGAGCGCCAGATTCGATTTGATTCCGCTCAATGAAACTACAGCGAACACCGGCCCGGGTTTGCTGTTGGAAAGATAGGTTCGCGTACTCAACTCCATTTTGTGATACGGCTCTTTGCTGGTTTCAAAGGTTGAACCCTTGGGCATAAGAACGGAAAACTCCTCGCCGTCGGGGCGGAGCGTTTCCCATTCTGGAGTTGCTGGTGCGGCTTGTCCTAGCGCCGAAATGCAGGTTGTCAGAGCCAACAGGAGGACGAACGGTAGTCGTTTGCAATGAAATGAACGCATGACGAATTACTCCTTTAAAACTTTTCGCGGTTCATGAGATTCATCGGGACCGGGTTGGCCGGGACAGCTTGGATAGATTTTCGCCAGAGTGGCCGTAAATTACAAGGCTGGGCAGCCTACAGAAAAAACGACGAGCATTCGATCCCAGCAAAACACGCGAACCAAACACTGGGTACTGATGCAGTCTGCCTGCACTGGTCTCATTAGCACCGTGGCTTTAGCCCGGTGAAGTTAATTCCTCACTTAAGGCCGAAACCGTTTAAACGGTTTTCCTCGCGAACCCAAACGCCGAGCACCGGGCTGAAGCCACGGTGCTAATGAAAAAGTGAACCACGTTTCTAAACTGCATCAGTACCAGGCATTGGGCAGTCGCTTGATTCGTGAAATTAGGTGTAGCTTAGTGGATCGTGATCGTCGTCGACAGCTACAGCTGCGCCATCATCTCCGCCGGGTTCCAATAAGCGCGCAACGTCTGAATCTTTCCTGCTTCATTCACTTCAAAAACATCGATGCCTTCAAATTGCACCCTGTTACCGCTCTGGCTAATCCCGCGTCCAACCCACTTCACCGCGGCGCCCTCACCGGCGATGAACATTTCTTTTTCCGTCAAACCGACCTCTTTGAAGGCCCCGGTGATCGACTGGAAAAACTCCGCCAGTTTACCGTGGCCGACTATCGGCGGCGCGCCCACCGGATCGTAAGAGACGGCGTCCTCGGCGAAGGTGTTGATCCAGGCTTGCTGATCCATCGCGCGTATCGCGGCAAAGTAATCCTTCACCGCGCGTGAAATAATTTCGGGAGACATTCAGTTCTTTTTCCTTTCTCGTTCCTGCTGTACCAGGACTCGTCGCAAGATCTTTCCCGACGCCGACTTGGGAATCTTATCAATGAACTCGAGCAGCCTTATCTTCTTATGCGGGGCTACGCGTTTGGCAACGAAATCCATCAACTCTTCCGCAGTCGCATCGCCTTTTGATACTACGAAGGCCTTCGGTATCTCTCCTGCCTCATCGTCCTGACAGGGAATCACTGCCGCATCGGCGACAGACGGGTGGGTCAACAACAAGGCTTCGAGTTCCGCCGGGGGCACCTGAAAGCCTTTGTACTTAATTAACTCCTTGGCGCGATCGACGATGAAGAAGTGTCCCTCCTCGTCCGCGTAGCCGATGTCGCCGGTGTGTAACCAGCCTTCGGAATCCACTGTGGCGGCCGTTGCCTCGGGACGATTCAGATAACCCTTCATTATTTGCGGACCACGAACGCAGACTTCGCCCTCCTTATGATGTCCGAGTGTCTCGCCCGTCTCCAGATCCACCACTTTGCACTCTGTGTTGGGCGCCGGCACACCAACTGAGCCAAACTTCACCTGCGACGGATCGGCGGGTGAAGAATGTGTCACGGGACTTGTTTCCGTCATGCCGTAACCCTGACGCACATCGCAGCCGAGGCGCTGCATGCAGGCGCGCGTCAGATGTTCATCGAGCGGCGCGGCGCCGCAGAAAATGGTTTGCAGTTTAGACAAATCGTAGCTGTCAACTACCGGACTCTTGCTGAGCAGAAGCACGATCGGCGGCACCAGATGAGCAAGTGTCACGCCGTGGTCCTGGACTAACTTGAGGAAAGGTTCGAGTTCAAATCGCGGCACAGTAACGATGGTGGACCCCTGGGAAAGACCCATATTCAAAACCACGACCAGCCCGTAAATATGAAAGAGCGGCAACACGCAAATCAAAGTGTCGTTCTCAGTGAAGTAATCAAGTCCTTCCATCTGGCACATGTTGGCGACCAGATTGTAATGAGTGAGCATGACGCCCTTCGCAAGGCCGGTCGTGCCGCTTGAGTAAGGCAGCGCCACAAGATCCTCGCGTGCGTTTATAGCAACCTCGGGAAACTTTCCGTCGCTCTCTAACAGGGAAGAGAAGCGTGTGGCCCCATCGATTTCGTCTCCGGGTTCGTCAAAGACAAACAGCTCTTCGATTCCCGCTTCGCGCACGGCGGCGGTGGCCTTGTCCAGAAACTGCGGCACGGTAACCAAAAACCGGGCGCCCGCATCTTTCAGCTGATGCGAAACTTCCTGCTCGGTATACAAAGGATTGACGGGACTGGCGATGCCTCCGAGAGAGGCGACCGCGTGGAACGCGATTGCATACTCCGGCAGATTGGGACTGAGTATTCCAAAGACCTCACCTTTTTTGAAACCGCGGTTCCAGAGGCTGGCAGCTACGCGGGAAATATGATCGGCAAGTTCCGAGTATTTGATAGTTCGTCCACTTGGACCGTCAATTAGCGCCGGCTTATCGCCACGCTCTTTCGCGCGCTGGAGCACGAAGGTGGTTACCGGGATTTCAGGTATGGCAACTGAAGGGAAGGGTCCGCGGAAGATCATGTTGTTGTAACGCAAACCGTTGGTTTGCGTGAAAACTCAACTCCTTGGAGTGCGCCGCCTTGTCGGCGCTTTGGTCTGATGTGGTTA
>JBOGOP010000105.1:0-16949 GCA_050747225.1 Pyrinomonadaceae bacterium | reverse complement strand
CCTTGCGGGCGAGACGCCCGCGCTCCCAGCCAATCACTTGAGCCTTCTCAACCTGCGAAGGCCTCGCAGCAAATCACTTGATCGTCTTCACGGGACCGGCCGGCTTAGTTGGCAACTTAACCGGAGTCTTGAGCCGCGCCATCACTTCCGCGATGCCACGTCGGGAGAAAACTTGCCGAACACTTCCATGCCTGGATGCGAAGTTAACCTGATCGCCGAGCCGCCTGACGCGGGCGCAGTCCAGAGGTCGCCACCGTAAGTGAACACAACTCTGTCACCACTGATGTCGGGAAAACGAAGGAGCTTAGTTTGCGCGTTAGCAATGATTGATGCGCAGAATAGAAAAGCGATGATCACGACCGGGCCGAGCGTACGATTGAGTAGGCTGCGATTAAGCAAGGTTAGGTTCCTCCTGAGAATGAAAGTATTCTCCGATGGTGGTTTGAGTTGTTCACTCGGGATTACTTGGGAAGATCGCGGGGGAGCAGAAACAACTTGGCCTGATTAGTCTTACTGACGGAATGCGAAGCTTAGCCTAAAAGAGCAGATGGGGGAAGAGGGAAATGGGAAACAGGGAAAGGAAAATGTAGTTACGTTCGCGTCGACTTTTTCCCTTTTCCCCTTTAACCCTCTTTCCCTTTCCCGAAGGTTCACCACTTCACGGTGCCTTCCTTCGTCGTGTCAATCTCCGCCTGTTCTGTCACCGGCAGCGACTCGTTGAACAGAAACCCTTTGATGTTATCGAAGAGAAAATTCTGGGCGTCGGGACTGGTGAGGTCAAGACCGTAATGATTGATTATCTGCGTCTGCTTCTGTAACCAGGCCGCCCAGCAGGGCTGACAGATTTCTTTGGCGATTCGCTGTCCCAATTCGTTGGGAAAGGGTGCAAAGCCAATCGCAGGTCGCTTCTCGCCGCAGTGTGTGCATTTGATATTGTCAGCCATACTAATCTCCTTCGGATGTAACCTAGTCTACGCCCGAAGGGCGGCAAGTAAATAGCCGTGCCCGTAAGGGCGTGGTAGCAAGATGTTGAGAACTTGAGCGCCGAAGGTGCGGCAGTCTCAGATCATAGCCAAATGTAACGCTTGTCGTATTCGATTTTGTGTTTCTCAAGCAGTCCTACTAACTCTTCCTTGAAGGTTCGCTTACGATGATGCTCTTCCTGGTTAGAGATGTACCGAACAACCTTACCCTCTTCCGATTTGCTCACGCTAAAAGCCCCATAGCCCTCCTGCCATGCAAAATTTCGGAATCGTGATGAGGACTCATGAATCCAGCGTGAAGAGTTAGATTTTACGACATTCACAAAATCCGCGACGCTAATCGTGGATGGCATCGAAGCATACAAGTGGATATGATCAAACATGCCGCCGGCAGAAATCAACTTTGCCCTTTTGTTTTTCATTATCCCACCGATATACGAATAGAGATTTTCACGCATGTCCGCTTCGATCCACGGCTCGCGTTTCGCTGTGCTCCAGGTGAAGTGCACAAGCAAACTTAAATATTTCCCTGCCATGTTGAGCCTCCTTTGTGTGCCGGCCCTTCGGGCCTTCAAAGTGAGACTAACACTTGATCCACGCCCTTACGGGCATGGCTATTGACTGCCAGCCCTTCGGGCCAAAGCAAGAATTTTTTCATAGCGAGGCTGTGCTGTGTGGATTTCGAAACGCGAAACGCGAAACTTGAGACTAATTCTTCGCTTCGCCAATCGCCTTCAGCACCTCATCATCCTTCGGACGAAACAGTCCCAACGGTCTTACATCGCGATACCGGAGGATCCCTTTCGCATCGATCACGAATACCGAACGCGCCACTTTGCCAGGAATTAACGAACGCGCGCCGTAAAGACTTGCCACCTCAGCCGACGCGTCGGACAACAAACGCAACGGCAGCTCGTGATGTTTGGCAAACTTCTGGTGCGACTCAACCGAGTCAGTTGAAATCCCCACTACCTCAGCGCCAGTTGCGGCGTAGTCTTCCCAGCGATCTCTGACAGAGCACATCTGCCTGGTGCAGACTGGGGTTTCGTCACCGGGGTAGAAAAGCAACACGACAACTTTGCCGCGATTGGCTGACAAGCGCCACTCAGCGCTGTTGCCATCCTTGAGAGTGAAGTCAGGCGCCGTTGCGCCAACTTGTGGGTCGTCTTGTTTGCTCATAGTTATCCTATCGCCATGTCCGGCAAACTCTAGTTTGTCGGTCTGCGCAACTATCGTACAGCTTCGTTCGCCCTTAAGTTAACCAGGTCGCCGCTCGATTGTCGCATCGAGCGAACGTATCCACGTCCAGCGCTACAAATACTGAGAAAGTTGCACATGCGGCAGTGCGCGGCGGCGTGGACCGGAAACTCGCCCGGTTGCGCGGAAGAAATGATCTTCAACATGGCGTCATCAATCGCGCGCCTGCAGGTTTCCGGGGAGAGCATATCAGCCGTCAGGTGAAACTCGACGTTAGGCTCAAGAAAATGCAGCGTGGAAATAACCGTAGAACTCTCCATCAGAGAAGGCACGAGTTCACGCACGGCCAGCGCGTAAGCCTGCATCTGCAGTTGATAGTCCATTGCGGCGCTACGCACGCAATCATCCAGTGAAGACTCGGGAGGAACAACTTCCTGACGACTCTCCATCGGCGCATTAAAGTCGAAAGCGAACTGCTCAACTTTATGCTGGGACTGCGCGCGTCCCGCCAGCCTTTCTTTTCCTGGACTCAACTGCGTCTCAACTTCAAGACCGGGCGGGCGAGATGACCGCGGTCCCAGTGAAGAGCTTGATGCGGACTCCCCAACCGAAAGGTTACGGCTCAGGCGATTCGTTTTGAAGTCGATGATTTCAACGTCAAAACCCACGCCGGCCGCAACAGGAGTGATGAGCAATTTATCGATGGCTCCGCTCAAAATCCCGAGCGGCCGGCGCAAACGAAAACTCAACTCACTCCAAAGCCCCGCCTCACCCCGAGGACCACGGCCTGAAGCCGGCGCAGACACAGCCGCGCGCGCCCGCTCGACGCGTTCGAAGACAGCGCTGGATAAATAGTTCTTTGCCAGCGGCAACAGTTCCGCTATGGCCTCTTCGCTCTTGATCTCCACCAGGCGGTCGGCAAGTTCCGCCTGACGGTTGCTCAGAATGTCAGTGAAACTCTTTCGCAGACGATCTTCCGGATCATCGCCGGTCATATAGGTCTCGCAGAAGCGGTGAATCACCGCGCCTTTGAGCGTCGCCGTCAGATTCGCCGGCGGCTCGGGCGCTTCAGCGTTGTTCCATACCGCAAGCGCGTCCGGCGCTGGTGCATGCAATACTCGATCGAAATAGTACTGACGCGGACAGCGCTGGTAGTTAATCAACTGCGTGACACTGAATCGATGAATCGCGCGGTTGCGTTCCGCTTCGATTGTTCCCAACAGCGGAAATGCCTCGGCGATGGACTCAGCAGTTGCTGCGATACTTTCGACCAGCGCATCCTCCGCCGGGGGTGATTGCTCCGGCACAGCCTCAGCTTGCTCGCCGGCAATGTTCAGCGTCACTTGCAACTGCAGGTCACTGGTTAGATCAACTACGCCGGTCGTGGTTTGCGCCGGCAACTCCAGCGACTGCCAGATCCAGTGTAGCCAGGTGCCGCTCCGCGTACTGAGCTTGTCGAGCTCTTTCGTAGTTCCGGAAAGTATCAAACGATCCTGCGCTCGCGTGGCCGCCACATAGAGCAAGCGCATGCTTTCAAACTGTTCTCGCCACGTGTGGCGTTTTTCAAAACGATTGAAAGTCAGACCAGCCACCGGACTGCCGCCGCGTCCATCAGGGACTTTCAACGTCAGTCCATGCTGACGATCCAACAGGACCCAATTGTCCGGCGGCCTCGACGAGCGCTGCAGATCAGGAATGATCACTACGGGAAACTCCAACCCTTTTGCCTGGTGAATAGTCATAAGCATCACCGCGTTGGTGGCTTCATCTATCTGCCCTTCACTTTCGCGGCTGCCGATGGCTTCAAACTCCTCAACGTAGCGCACGAAGTCGCGAATCAGGTGCGAGCCTGAACGCTCAAAGCGCTCGGCCAGCGTGAAGAGCCGTTGCACGTTTGCCAAACGCTGGGCGCCGTCGAAGGTGGCGGCGATGACGGTCGCAAACTCCGAACGCTCAACCGCAAACCGCAAGAGTGTCGATAGAGCGTAATGATGCTGTCTGGCAATCAGACCCTTTACCAGGTCCGCTGCGCGCCCGAGCAGAAGATGCTCATCATCGCTGATGTAGGCAACGTCCCGGTGGCGGAGCAGCGCCAGGTATAACTTGCGTGTCTGCGTGAAGTGTCGCAGCGGATCGCCGGCATCAACTTCATCAAGCCACGGGGCGCACCGCAGTGCCAGCAGGGCATTGTCGGAGATGCCGCACAAAGGCGATCGCAAAACCGCCGCCAGCGCCAGCTCGTCCGTTTTGTTATCAAGGAACCGCAGCAACTGAATCAGATCCTTGATCTCGGGTCGTTCATAAAACCCACGACCCAAAACGGTTTGATAGGGAATGTTTGCTCGACGAAAAACTGATTCGTAGATCCCGACGTTAGTCATGGCGCGGAACAATAAAGCAATATCGCTGTACTTAACTTCAGGATTACTCGGTTCGGTATTCGTCATACCCGTTTCAACCAATGAAATGATCCGGCGGGCGAGTTGTTCGGCATCAAGCTCACGCGAGGTTTGCTCAGCCTTCGGATCGTCTTCGTTGCCTGAAGCCTCAGTGGTTATCATCAACTCGACGAGCGGACCACTATCGCGCAACTCGCGTTTAGCTTCACTGGGTTCTGGGCCGACATAGCCCAGCTCTGCTCTTTCGCTCGCCGACACGTCGTCAGCAGGTTTGAACAACCGTTCGAAAAGGAAATTGAAAAAACTGATCAGCGGCGGCTGGCTGCGAAAGTTCAACCGGAGCGGCTTCGATTCGCCCCCGGCTGCCAGCAACGTCGCCGTCATTTCACCGAACACTGCGACGTCAGCGCCGCGAAAACCATAGATCGACTGTTTGCGATCGCCCACAATGAACAGATTAGCGCTATCCCGCCCGCTTCTCTGTAGTGCGAGCCTTTCCAGCAGCTGACGCTGCAACCCGTTGGTGTCCTGAAACTCATCGACGAGGAAAAACTTGTAGCGTTCGGAGGTGCGGGTCAGGACTTCGGGACGCTGGAGCAAATCGAGTGTGCGCAGTTCCAGATCGTCAAAATCAAGCGCTGAGATTTTTTGCTTTTCTTCGTTGAGCCGCTCATCGATCCGCGTTAGCAGGAGCGAAATCTCGAGCGCATACTGTTTCGCAAACAAATCCAAAGACACTTGCGGCACGCGTCCCATCAGCTCTTTGTCCCACACCAGCGAATCGATTGCTTGCACATGCTCCTTGAGATTTCCGGCTGCTGACGGACGCACCTTACGAAACCCTTCGATGGCGCGGCAATAATCAGCCAGATCGTGGATTTCGGGGATTTTCCTAATGAACTCTCGGAAGCTCGACCAACTTTCCGTGACCTTCGCGTGATTGCCACGGGCTGCCGGAGTCGTCCGGCGAACTGCAAGGAAATCACCCATCGTGCGCGACAACTCAATCAGCGCTCGTGCGTGGTCCTCTTCCGAGGCATGGCTCTGCGCTGTCTTCATCGCCAGCTCGTTCAACGAAAGACCCTGCCCGCGAACGTCACGGTAAAGTTGGCCGAGCGCCGCGGCTAACTTGCCGCGCCCGATGCCCAGCGTTAGTCGCGAAATTTCGATGTGTCCGGCGCTGATGAACTCCGTCAACACTTCCTCAACTACCGACTCCAACAGCATCGCGGCGCGGTGCTCGTCGAGCAGTAGAAACTGAGGATCGATCCGCGCTTCAACTGGAAACTCTCGCAACAGCCGCGCGCAAAAGCCGTGAATAGTAGTGATGACTGCGCCGTCAAGCGTGCGTTTGTAGTTCAACCATTGCTTGCGCTCGTCTGCAGACGCGGTTTGCAGAATGAGATTGAGTGCTTCACGAAGTCGTTCGCGCATCTCGTTAGCAGCACGATTCGTAAAGGTGATGGCGACAACCTGGTCTACGTTGAGATTTGGATTTTGGCGAAGGATGTGCAGATAGCGTTCGACGAGAACCATCGTCTTGCCGGAACCGGGACCGGCCGTGACCGAGATGTGTTTCTTGATCTCGTAAGCAGCGGCGGCCTGTTCGGGTTCGAGTTCGCGCTTTTGTTTTTGTTGAGACATGCTTCGAAATATTTATCCACAGATTACGCCGATTATTCGAGCGCCGTTTGTGTCGCAAACAACCTGCCGAAGAGATACGATCCACGAAATAACACCAAACTACACTAACCACGTTTCGTGTCAGTTCGTGTCCTTTCGTGGATCGAATTCTAATCTGTGGAATCTGCGTAATCTGCGGATTTCCTCTTCCCCTCAATCCGATAGCGGTCGTAGCGGCACACCGCGGCGAAGTCGCAAAACCGGCACGTCTTCTGTTTCTCAGAAGGGTTCACGTCAAACTGGCCGGCCCGCATATGATCGAGAAAATCCCAGATCTTCGCGATCACGTCATTGCGTATTTGCTGCCATTCATCGTCGCCGATAACTCCGCCCGCCTTCTTCCCGATTCCGGAATAGTCCAGCAGGTTAGCGCGATGCAGGCCCTTATTCCGGCGATCATTGCCGCCGCGGATCACGTAGTAACCGCCGCCGGCGATCTGGCGATCGGGGAGGATCAAACGCTCCAGCGCCTCAAGATAGATCGGCAGCTGCAGGCTCCGGCCTGACTTGATATCTTCTTTTGAAGAGCCCGTCGAAAGCTTGTAATCGTAAGCGATCAGCGTGTCGTCCCCCGCGATATCTACTCGATCGATCTGCCCGCTAATCTTCATCCTCTCTTCGCCAACAAAAGTTGCACGAGTCAGCTCTAACGCCACGTCAGTCGAACTCGGATCGCGCGCGGCGGATCTCATGCCGCCAAAAGCAACTTCGAAATAAGCGGGCAGGACTCCAGCCGCTGTCGCTTGTTCCTGAATCTCAAGCTCATACAGCAGCACCTGATCCAACAATATTTTGCGAATCTCTCGATCGATTTTCCAAATGTGTTTGTTGAGCGGCGGCACTACTCGCTCGTGTTCGTCGAAAACGCTGTCTGCCAGTTGCCTCAACTCCGTCTGTAACGTCTCGCGATCGAGATCGGCCAGGCGTTGACGGCGATGCCGCTCAAAAAAGCGACGCAGAATGTCGTGCAGCAACTTACCGGCGTCGATCGCCTGCAGATCGAGAGCTGCTTCACCGCGCGGCTCCAGCTTGAGCACCCGTTGCCCAAAGAAACGGTAAGCACAGTTGCCATAGACGCTCAGGCCGCTCGCACTGTGAACAAACTCAGCGCCAAATCTCTGCCGTAACAGAGCCAACAGATGCGGATCTGTAATCTCACCGTCGTAAGGTCCAAATAGCGGGCCGGCGCGCTCGCGCTCAATCTCAATGCGACGCAACGCCGAGCTGCTCAGGAAACCATCGTTACGCGCTAACGTCAGCAATCGCTTGATCTGAGGCTGCGGTAACAACGCGCGTTTCTCCCCACGGTGGCGGTGCCGCTCCTGCTGCCGAACTAATGCTATGTCGAGCCCGCTTCTCGTAGACACCTTTTCCAGGCTCTGACCCTCGTAGTCTCGCCGGATCGTCTCCGAGTCAATCTTCAAAGGAGCGACGGCGCGCCGGAGTTCATCGATGTAATAGGAAGCGACTGTTTCGGAGTCGTCCTCCAACGCCAGCGGCCGGCTTAGATAAAGTCGCTCGGTCGCGCGGCAAGCCGACTGGTAAAAATAGTGTTCTTCCTTCAGCAGCGTCGCCGGCGAGATATCTTCAAGTGTCAACCCGTATCGCTTCAGGCGTTCGCGCTCCTCGTGGGGATAGATCCAATCGCGCGACGCCCGCAAAGGAAATCCACCTTCAACCAGACCGGCGATGAAGACGACGCGAAAACGAAGACCACGAACGTCGGTTGCCTCAAGCACACGCAAGCCGTCGCGATCCGCCGGACCAGAAGCCTGCGACTGTGAACCGAGCGCTCGTCGCACCTCTTCGATGAAGGTGGCGAGCTTCACAATGGGAGGTTGGCTTAGACTAGCCGACCCAGCTGACTGGATCGTCGCGGCGATCTCGATGCTTTTGATAGCGGCAACGAAAGCGCGGCGCAGCGCTTCGAGACTGTTGTAGTTGAGCATCGCCTGCGGCAGCTCTTCGTCTTCCGTCACACTTCTAATCGGCCGCGTAACCTGGCGTCGAAAACTAAATTCCTCCAGCAGCTTCATCAACCTCAGGCGCAAGCCGGCCGGCGGTCCTTCGCGCTCCATAGCCTGAATCTTTTCCGCAAACGCCTGAAGCACAAGCGCGGTCCAGGCGAGCGTGGCGGGGTGAATGTCGCGCGACGGGCGTCGTTTTCGCTCGGCGTCGGCCGACTCAACTTTGGCCGTTTCGGCGTTTTCAATCTGGTCCGCCTCGTCGGGATCGCGGGCCTGTTCGACAGAATCAATATTTAGGAGTTCCCTGGTGGATTCAGCGCCGGGAAGTTCTTTAATCAGCCGGGCCGCCCGCTCCAGCCAGCCATTCACCCGGAGCTCGCTGCCGACGTAAGCGAAGGCGTTCTCAAGCGCGTCTGCATCCCAAACGCCGATGCGGTAGCGCTTCTTTAGTCGCTCTTCAAGTTCAGCATTAGGCGCCTGATCCTTGTCACGTAACAATGCTGCATACTCGGAATCGAACCGTGACGAAAGCGTTTCCAGAGTTTTTTCATTGAGCCGGAAGTATTCCGACTTAATCAGATCCGCAATGTCCGAAGTTCGGGGCGCATCTGTTTCGTCGCGAGACATCCGTTCCAGAATCGCAAACAGCTTGAGCGCCGCCCGGTTGGCCGGAATGTCGTTGGCGTCGACTCGCGATTCAATGTTGCACGGCAACGACTCTTCGCGCATAACGCGCGCTATGGTCTCCGCATAAGCAGCGCGCTGGCGCACCACCAGCGCCATGTCAGTCAGACTGTAAGCTTCCTGCACGACCAGCCGCTTTATCTCCTTAGCGATCTCACGAACCTCGGTATCGCGATCGCCGCATTCGAAAAACCGAATCTCCGATTGATCGTACTCAGCTTCGTCCTGAGTTGCTTCATGCTGAATGTTATCGACAAGCGGAAGCTTATCGGACAAGGAAGGGTTGAAAAGATTCTGGCGCAACTCCGAAAGTGCGCCGGTTGTAACAACTAATTCGCCGCCGTTTCGCTTTTCCGCAAACGGCACGATTGACGAAAGATGTTCGATGGTTTCCTGAAAAGGTAGAAAAATCTCCTGGTTGCGCTCGTCGTGATTGAGATTAACGAGCACATCCGGAACCTGTGGAATTAGCCGCTGCAGAATTTCGCCCTGGACCGGAGTGAAATCGAAGAAGCCGTCAAGCACAAGCAGTTCAACATCTGACAAGAAAGGGATCTTCCAACATCGCCCGTCAATTTCCCCCTTGAGAACCGAAAGCGCCCGCAATTGATCTGCATCTGCCTCGGTGAGTTGGTGTTGGTTCAGCAGTTCTGAATAGGTGGAATAAATCAGCGCTACTTCATGGTCGAAATCATTCTGAGTGTGGAGGGCTTTCTCTCGAGATTTCTGGGCCGCTTCGGGCGGAAGGTCGCTGGTTCGATCCGCGATTATCTTAGCGACTTCAGCTGGAGACTTTGCGGCGCGCTCGATTTCGCCGATCAGAGTCGCGATTGTATTGACGCATCCTTCGCGGTTCGCCAGCGGTCCGATGGCTTTCAGTTGGCCAGTCGCCATTAAACGCGTAAGAATCTGCGAGACGAGACTCCGCCTCAACGGCAATTCTTCCTGATCGATAGGAATACGCGGCGGGCGTATTTGACCTGATTCATCAACGGCGGTTGCTAACACTCGTCTAACAAAACCGCGAAAGAGATAGACGGGAAGTTCGCCCCAGACGCCGCGATTGTTAACACCATCGAGCACGCCCTGCGTAACGATCTCCAACAGCGGATGGGAAGCAGCAAGGTAGAGGAAACTATCAGACTTGCCTGCGGCTACGAGCTTTGAGCAGCGGTCAATTAAGCGCGAGCGATTATTGCCGAGGAGAGGACCTAACCAAATTTCTCTTGCCACACGTTCTCCACAACCGATCCACGAAAAGACACGAACGAACACGAAATGTCGTTAGTGTAGTTTTGTGTGAATTCGTGGATCGTAACTTCGTCTTAGGTCTCACCACCCACGCTCTTCACGTTGAGCAAGGGGAAAGAATCGTCTTCGTTCGGTTCCGCTTCTGCCGCCACCAGATCCGGAAACAAACCGCCTTCATCCAAACTCAGCGGGCGCGCCAACTTATCGATCGGCTCGAGCACGTCGATCTCTTCACCGGCAAGCGCGCCGCGTTCTTTAAATTTCCTGGCTGTTACCAGCACGCGCGCTTCAAGTGAGCCGACGCCCTTGTTGTAGGAATCGAGCGCGCGATCCAACCCGCGGCCGATGTCAGCAAAATAGCCGGTGAAGGTGCGCAGACGATCGTACAAGTCCTTGCCAAGCTTGCTTACCTCGTGCGCATTTGCGGCCATCTGCTCCTGCCGCCAACCGTAGGAGACGGCCTTGAGCAAGGCAATCAGAGTGGTCGGCGTAGCAATGATGACTCCCTGGTCGACGCCGTCCTCGATTAGTTTCGGATCAATCTCCAGCGCCGCGCTATAAAAAGTTTCACCCGGCAAAAATAGCAAAACAAACTCAGGCGTCGGCTGCACCGCCTCCCAATACGACTTCTTGCTCAAAGATCCAATATGTGTACGCACCAGCCGCGCGTGGTCTTTCAGTTTCGCGCTGCGAACAACGTCATCCTTGGTGGCTATCGATTCGTAAAACGCGTCGAAGGGAACCTTCGCGTCGATAACAATCGTGCGGTTGCCCGGCAGACGAATGATGACGTCCGGACGAATGCGGCCGTCTGCGGTGGCTACGGTTTCCTGTTCGACGAAATCGCAATACTGCAGCATCCCCGCGAGCTCGACGACTCGCCGCAATTGAATCTCACCCCAGCGCCCGCGCACGTGTGGAGCCCTCAGAGCGTTCACCAGGTTGCCGGTCTCAGCCTGAAGTTGTGCCTGTGAAGTCGCCAGACCTTTCACCTGTTCGCGCAGTTCGGAATAGGCGCCGGCACGTGTTTTTTCCAGTTCACCAATCTTGGAATCGACTTTTTCGAGCGATTCCCGGAGGGGCTTGACCAATTCATCGATTGCCTTCTGCTTCAATTCCAGATCGCCCTTCGCGCTCTCCTGAAACTTCTGCAACGTGGAATGGGCAAGATCGAGAAACGACTGATTGTTGTCCTTGAGCGCGTCACGAGATAGCGCTTTGAACTTCTCCGACAACTCTTCCGCCGCTTGCTTGAACGAGTCTTTTCTCTCCTGAGCCGCGCGACGTTCGCCCTCAAGCGCAGCCCTTAGTTGCACGCTCTCTTCTCGCGAGCGTTTAAGTTCAGTGGCCTCGCTACTTAATGCCAGCTGGATTTTTTGTAACTCTGATTCCTTGCCGCCGAGGCGCTCTTTTAAGGTTGCCAAATCAGCGGCACTGGCGGAACTCGCTCTCGTTTTGAGGAGAAACCAGCCCGCCGCGACGCCCAGTGCCGTGCCGCCCAGAAAAATTAGAATCGATAAAATCTCAGTGCCCATTAGATTATTCAGAGTCTAACAAATACTGTTGCAAACGCGAAACAGCGGCCCGTCAACGGGCAAGCCATTTCCGATATTCTCGCTAAATTACTATCCGCGAACGTCCTGACGAGGTTGCTATTTGCGCGGCGTGCCTGCCTTCTCACTCGCAATCAATTGAGTTGTGCGCTCGGTAACGCTGGCGACGGGAACCGGAACGCGTGCTGGAGGCAGTTCCTTCGTGGTCTCGGTTTCCGGAAGCTCACCGGTGCGGTCAGACTCTGGAAGCTTTTTCGAGTTAGAAGCGCGTTCGTGCAGCGGCGCAAGAACGCTGTAGCACATCAGTCCCATTGCCATGAACAATAACAAGGCACCAGCGAGATTGAATGTCTTATCAAGCGCAAGCGTCTTGACTACGGTGAGCACCGCCATGCCGAGGATCAAGCAGATCATGCCCCACTTGAGCGAATGATACATGCGCTGCTGACTGGCTTTTTCGCTGAGCGACTTTTCCAGCTTCAGTCTGTCCGGCGAGGAATGTTCCGCGACGAGCTTGCTAACCGTCTCCAGATCCATGCCGCAACTGCGACAAAACCGCTGATCGAGAGTAGTTTCGGCGCCGCAACTGGGACAGTGCATCGAGGTCTCCGAAATCAGGAACTAACTAACAATACGCTTTGTGGCGTCGAAAGTTTCTCTGCTTGAAAGTTCTGAATAATTCTGGGTTCTTAGGTCCGAAGGACCGTCATTGAGTAGCCCCGTCCGTGAGGGCGGGGAACCGCATGTCTTTATATAGCCAAAGGCCCGCAGGGCCGACACAAATTGTGACGCACCTTCGGCGCTCAGGTAAAATTTCCATTCGTGACCCCGCCCTAACGGACGGGGCTACTCAATGACGGTCCTTCGGACCTAAGGGCCCAACGAAATTGAACGATGCATCAAGGTTGAACACTATCGCCCAAAACATGCCACCATCCGCTCATAAACTTTGCGCGTTACGCGCACGTCGTTGAGGTTGTACTCGCGAATCTCAGCCAGCTTGCCCGCCTGGTAGAGTTCGAAGACTTTGCTTCCCTCGGCGGTGGCCGTTTTGCTCGACTCGATACCGAGCGCCCAGGCGATGTCATCAAGACTCACAAACCGCTTCGCGCCCAACCACCATGCATGCATCGTGTCGTAGACTCCCCTGACCCGGTATTCCCCAAGGTCAACCAGCGGCCTGGCAGCGATGTCATTCACCAGGCAACGCTGGAAAATAAACGGCAGGTCAAACCCGAGCAGGTTGTGACCGACGATTTCATCCGTGTCGCAGTCAAAGTCTTTCATAAACTCCAGGAAAGCCAGCAGCGATTTTTTCTCGTCCTGCTCCTCGCCGTCTGCAGTGATGCCAAACACAACTTCGCGCGAGCGCTGCTCCACGCCGAAATCGAAACCCGCCATCGGACCTTCGTGAACGGCGATGGAAACTACGCGACCCGAAGTCGCGCTCAGCGAGCCAAGCTGATAACAACGCTCTTCTTCCACCACGATGTCTTCCAGATAGCGCTGCTGTTGTTCAAGGCGCATGTTGCCAAGCTTGAGGAGCTTTTCGAGCTGCGGTCCGACGCGCTCGCGAAAGTCGGGAAGCGTCAGCGTCTCGATGTCCATGGTATAGGCCCGCGGCAACACCGGCTCCGCGTTCTGATGTTCGCGATAGAGGTCGATGGTGATGGGACGATATTCGCTGACAATAAACTGCGAGCGATCCTGGAAACTTTCGAGCCGGCCCGTCACGCCCCAAAGTCCCGGCTTGATTTCTTTCCACGCGTCAAGCGTTTCACCCCAGATCTTCAAAGGCAGCGAGCCGGTAGCGTTGCGAGCAATGGCGTCGGCAAAGCGTTTGCCCTGGGCTGTTCGCTTCTCCCGCACGGAAGTGATCACAACCATCAGCCACAACTCTTCCGCAAAAGGAATTTCCGGGATTGGAATGTTTCCGCGCATATTTGTTTTGACGACTCAACTCTGATCAGCTCAAGGTCAGGAAGGTGGGTTCACCCCCGCTCTTCCTGCAGCACGCTCAACTTCAGTACCCATCCTGCCACTCAGCATCTTCCAAATCATCTTGTAATCACCCATGAACGACCAAAGCGGATACTGAAAAGTCGCCGGCCTGTTCTTCTCGATGAAAAAGTGAGCAATCCACGCCATGCCGTAGCCAGGAATGAAGGCCAGTGGAAACAGCCACCACCTGCCAATGACGATGAAGTAAATAACACATGCGAGCGCGATGGCGGTGCCAACCAGATGAAACACGCGTGTGCTTGGCTTGCTGTGTTCAGCAACGTAGTGGGGCCAGAATTCGGAGAATGAATTGTATTTTCGTTCCGACATAAAAGCCTATCCGCAGATTGCACTGATTCCGCAGATTGCAACCTTTGACGAGGTTGGGACGACGCCTCTATTCTCCTTCCTCTTATCTGTGTAATCTGCGTAATCTGCGGACAATATCACGCCTCCAAAAACAACTGCATGAATTGTTCTTGTTGCAGAGGCTCCACGCTCGCTAGTTGCAAGTTGTCTTCAACGTGTTCAAGCGTACTCATGCCAACCAGCGCGGTACATATTCCCGGGGCAGAGCGCACAAATTGTATCGCCGCTTGCGCGTCGGTGGGCAATGAGCCGAGCGTCTCTCGCAGATCTTTCGGTAACCCCTGCGCGACACGTCCCTGATAAATCGAAGCACTGGAAATTACCGTCACTCCCAGAGCGGCGGCTGCCTCAAGCGTGGAGACCTGTTGGTTACCCAACAACTGATTGCTCAGAGTTAAAGCTTCCGGCATAGCCAGATTAAATGGTAGCTGAATGAAGCGAAAGCCATGCGACTCGCCGCCAGCCTCGCGCGCAATTCCAACCATCCGATCCAGGGAATGATAACCGCTGGATCCGAGTTCCACCCGGAATCCGTTCCAGGTGGCAACCCCATAAAACTTCAACTGACCTGCGGCCCGCCGTTTCTCAAGCGATTCAAAGGCCGCTCGCAAACGAGAATAAAATTCTTCCTCGGAAACATGGCCAAGCTGCGACTCCGGATTGTGGATGTAGTAAACGTCGACACACTCGAGGTCCATGTTTCGCAGAGATTGTTCCAACTGGTTCTGCAAATACGCGGGCGTCATGCAGTGACTGCCACCAACAATATCAGAAAATCCCGCGATCCCAGGCTTGACGAACGTTTCTTCGACATAGCGACGAATGTCTCTCGGAGGCGCGCCGTCAAACGGGAGATAACCGCCCTTGGTGCAGATAACTATTTCGTCGCGCGAGAATCTCCTTGTTTCCGTCAACTCAGCCAGCGCCTTGCCGATCGCGCGTTCACTTCTCTGAAAACGATAGTTTGCTGCCGTGTCGATCACATTGGCGCCGAGCTCTACCGCACGCGAGATTGCAGCGGCGTATCGCGCGTCGGTTTCATCGTCAGCGTTGCCTAGATACGTTCCCGTGCCGATCGACGACAGCCAAAGCTGTTGTTGTTGCCGGAAATGGTTTTCGGCGGCGCGATCTTTGAATCGATCGCGGTAACGGATCGTTCCTTCAAGAGTTGCGCAGCTTGGTGTGGTCATGCTTGTGCAGAGGGGAAGGCCCCGAGGGGCCGGCATTCAATAGCCATGCCCGTGAGGGCGTGGATCATAACTGTGCGATACGACTGAGCGCCGAAGGTGCGGTACAACGAAGCGATGGAGTGTGTCCAATGAAACTGCCGGCCCTTCAGGGCCTCAAAGATTATTAAACTCACTCGACCATGCCCTCACGGACATGGCTATTGAATGCCTGCCCTTCGGGCCTCCGGCGTTCAATATCATTTGATAAGGCCAACCATCCACCGGCTTCAGTCTGCCAAAACACGAAATATATACGCGCCAGCGATGAGCGGCAAGCGTTTCATCGTTACAACTTGCCTGTGTTAGTTTGGATTACAACAACGGACTAAGGAACTTCCATGAACTACTTTCTTAACTGGCATGATCACGCCGGTTCCCAACCAGAAAAGTTTTACAAGACCACTCTGTGGCAAGGTGAACAGGCGATGGTGGGTCTGAATTGTTTGGAGCCGGGGCAAACTCAAAACGTACATGCTCACCAGGGCGCGGATAAGTTTTATTTTGTGTTGGAGGGTCGTGGGAAATTTACAGTTGGAGACGAAGAGCGAGAGGCTGGCGCGGGAACGCTGGTCGTTGCACCATCGGGAATTCCGCACGGCGTCACCAACAACGCGAGCGAACGTCTTTCGCTCCTTGTAACAATTGCGCCACCTTTCAAATGAGTGAATCAAACAAAACCCGCGCGAGATCGAGACCTTCAGAAGCTTCACTCGACATTTCCGAAGCGGAGATGCACGAGCTTTCGTCGCGGGTCACTCAACTCGTCACGGAATACTTTTCCGAGGTCTGTACTTTGCCGGTGTTTCCGGCAACCTCGGATGGCAAAACCATCGGCAAAGTAGGTGCAGCCTTGCCACTTGCCGGTGAGCCGCTTGAAAAACTCCTCGACGACTGCCGCACTATCATCGCGAACAGCAGACACAACGGCCACCCGCGCTTCTTCGGCTACGTGGCTTCGCCGGCGACTGCGCCCGGAGCCTTCGCCGATTTGATTGCGTCCACGTTGAATACAAACCTCACTTCGTGGCGTTCCGGTCCGGCGGCCACTGAAATTGAGCGCACCGTGATTGGCTGGCTCGCATCATTGATTGGCTACGGCGGCGCTGATCGTCCGGCTCATGGGCTGCTCACCAGCGGCGGCTCAATGGCAAACATGACGGCACTGCTGATGGCGCACCGCGCGAAGGCTGCTCCAGATGTTTCATCAGCGGGATTGTGGAATTCCCCAGCGCCAATGACTCTCTACGCCTCCGACCAGATTCACATGTCGATACCGAAAGCGGCTGACATTCTTGGCCTGGGCCGCGCGCAGGTTCGCCTTGTCACCTGCGACGATAATTTCCGCATTAACGCGGCAGCCCTGCGACAAACCATTGCTGACGATCTCAAAAGCGGGCTACAGCCGTTTTGTGTAGTTGGTAGCGCTGGGACTGTGAACACCGGCGCAGTTGATCCACTCGATGAGATTGCCGACATCGCCAACGAATTCAACCTTTGGTTCCATATCGACGGCGCCTATGGCGCTCTCGCTGCGCTGGACGAAACCAAACGGCCACTCTTTCGCGGTCTCGATCGTGCAGATTCAATTTCGCTCGATCCACATAAGTGGCTTTACGTGCCAATCGATTCGGGC
>JBOGOP010000104.1:0-16964 GCA_050747225.1 Pyrinomonadaceae bacterium | reverse complement strand
CGGCAACTCGTTGCGGCGCAGCGCGGTAGTCGTCATGACTGACGGAGTAGATAACGCCTTGCCTGATGTTTTTGGTGATGGTTCCCAGACCAGCTTCGATCAACTGCTGCAGCTGGTGCGCGACTCAGAACCAATGGTGTTTCCCATCTATCTCGATACCGAGGACGAGGTGTTCAAGCGAACTCGCACGCCTCGCAGCGCCTTCGCCCTGGCGCGAGAGCAGTTGGGACAATTGGCCTCGACGTCCGGGACCCGGCTCTATCGAGCTAATAAGTTGAAAGATCTGGATGATGTCTACAAGCAAGTTATCGGCGATCTGAGTCGGATTTACAGCATAGGATATCGTCCTTCCAATATCCTGCGAGATGGGAAATGGCGCTCGGTAACGGTCCAAATCCATGATCGACAGGATGTTACTGCGCGCACCAAACAGGGGTACTTTCCGAAGAACCTGCCAAATTGATCAATTCGACCGCGGTTGATTGCAACGACAGCGGGAAAGGCTTGTAAATGCCGACGATACGACTATAATTGGGCCCTCCCCAGGCACAGCTAGCTTTACCGCGTCGAATCAAAAGGACAACTCCATGAGAAAAGCGCGACCTACTCTGGCACCGATTTTCTGTGTTACCGCACTGGTTATGGCCTTTCCTCTGATCAGCTTTTCCCAGAACCGTGAAAAGTTTGTCATCTCCGCCAAGGCTGGCGGGGTTAATGCCGTGACCGGTCGTGCTTCGATGCTCCCTCACGGAAATGGCGAATGGCAGCAGCTCACGATCAAAGAGGACCTGGAGGCCGGTGACCTGGTTAAGACAGGAGTCGACGGCCGGGTAGAAATGCTGCTGAACCCCGGTTCCTATTTGCGAGTCGGCGAGAATGCCGAGTTTGAGTTAGCTGACAACTCGCTCGAGAACCTGGAGGTTCGTTTGATCAAGGGAACGGCCATCGTTGAAGTTACCGGCGCGGACGACGAGGAGTTGTTTATTGGAATTACGACGCCTCACACGCGCATGTCTATCGTTCGACGTGGACTGTATCGAGTCAGCGTCGTGCCCGGCGATACCACGGAACTAATCGTGAGGAAGGGCCGGGTGATGTTGGGAGACTCCCACACTAAGATCAAAGGTGGGAACAAGGTGGTATTCAGTAGTAATTCGGTTTCGGTGGCTAAGTTGGAGAATGCCGACAAGAAAAACTCCGATGCTCTTGATGGTTGGAGTAAAGATCGGGCGCAAACGCTGGCGAAAGAGAACAGCAGGATTAACGACAGAACATTCAACGCACTTGCGAGCAGCTTCAATGATGACTGGTGGTTTTCCAACAGCCTCTTCCGGCGGCGCGGTTTAGGTTTCTGGCTATACCGGCCGGGAACCAATTGCTACACGTTCATTCCTTACTATCGTCGCTATGGCTCACCATATGGTGGCGGTTATTCCCGCTCCGTTTTCGGAGGCGATTTCGGGTTCTTTGGTGGCGGCCGAGGCTTTGGTGGCCCGGTTTACGGCGGCTCACCTGGAAGAACGACCTCCGGACGAGGTAGTTCAGGCGGACCCACGTACAATCCGCCCGCCGAGCGCCGAACGGCCGCCCCTTCCGCCTCTCAAGGCCCGGGCCAGAGCAGACCTACTCGATCAGCCGGTGAACGGGCGCCCAGAGAACGATTGCCGCGGTAAAGTCAGTTTACGACTGGTCGCCCTCTTTAAAGAGCCGGTTTAGCTCCGTCTCTACAAGCACCCTTACTTCCGACAACTTCAAACCCGCCAGAGCCAGATGCGTAAGTGCCGTTCCCAGTTGGTTGCGGAGCTGTTCCTCCGTGGGCTCGCGCAGGAGACGTGAAGTCACCACAGCCCCGGCGCCGTGCCTGACCTTCACCAGACCCTGCTTCTGAAGCTGCCGGTAAGCGTAAGCGATTGTATTGAGGTTGACGCCGAGGTCAGCTGCAACCTGTCGAACTGGTGGTAGAGAAGAGCCTTCCGACAATTCTCCGGCGGCAATCAGGGCCTTTATCTCGTCCACAACCTGCTGATACAGGGGCCTTTTATCTCGCTCGTCGATCGTGATGTACATATTGTCTATTGCACGTATACACCAGACAATATCCGCTTGTCCAGAGTTTTCTTCGGCTTTTGCTGGGGTTATTGAGGGGCAAGCTTATTTGCCAATACGAAAGCTAGGCGCGTAAGGCCCTCGATACCTCCGACTGAGGTGGTGTCGCTTACGATAAAGAGGTTGGGTAGAGCGGTAAGGTAGCTGGGGCTTTCGAGCCAAAAGGTCCCCCCACTAGGAATGATTCCTCCAACCATGCCCAGCTTCCGACGAGTCAGATCATAGAAACTTCTGGGTGTAGCTGTGTCGATCACCTCGATATGGCTGCCCAACTCCGGCATCGCTGAGTGTAGTCGCTGCCAACACCGTTCCAGCATCTGCTGGTCCTTCTCATCGAGCTCAGTTTCGTCATTGTGAAACGTGAACCAGTCATCGGCGTCAGTGAAGGCGTGGATCGTCACCGCTCGTTTGCCAGCCGGCGCCCGGGCGTCCCATGAAGGAACAGCCGCGAACATCAGTTGCTTGGATTCCGGATCGAAGGGCCCTTCGCCCTGCCAATCGGTAAGCGCCAGGATATGTTCCGCAGGCAACGAGTGTTCTGCGGCTTCGTCCAGCCCCAGGTAGAGAAGATAGGCGCCCCTGCCACGCAGTCCCTTCAACTGCTTCCGGACTTCGCTGGGTGTGCGATTGAGGCCGACGAGTTTTCCATAGGTATCCCAAACTGTGAGGTTGCTGACAACGGCTTTCGAGGCGGTCACAGTTTCTCCGCTCAGCAGGTCGACGCCAGTTGCGGTACCCGTGGAATCGTAGGACAAGCGGAGGACGGGCGTGTCCAGGCGAATTCTGCCGCCACTGCGCTTCACCGACTCGGCCAGCTTATTAGCCAGCGCCGAAGCGCCACCGCGGATCGCGAACATGCCTCCTCGTGCGACAGTTAATGCCAGCGCCGCCTGGAGGTAAGGAACGTCAGCGCTGGTTGCTTGCGCCAGCGTTTGCAACTGTACGTCTACGAAACTACGGAATCGCGGTGAGACTCCTTCGAGCTGCGGGAGAGTCGACTGCTGCTGTGAGCGGAGTATTTCGGCGGCAATCCGGCCCTCGGAGAGCAGACTAAAAGCACGCCTCGACTTTGAAACCGATAACAGTTCCGGCGTCCCTCGAAGCGCGTTTCGTAATGCTTCGCCTACCGACTCGAGCTTTCGATAGAACGCCACAGCCGGCTCGGCACACTCGGGAAAAGCTCGGCGTAGGTTATCTTCAAAATGCGCTCTATCAGCAACGAGTGCGACCTCAGTTTGGTCAGGGAGGCGCACCACATAAGCTGTTTCCCACCGACGAACCTCGGGAGGCTCAAGCGGCAGTTCAGAAAACACACGCTGGTGAATCCCCTCAGGTTCCCATCCGCTGAAGAGTCCGTAGCCCTGCTCAAACGTGTAGCCAAATTTTTCGAAGTTCGCAGCGCAGCCGCCAACGCCAGACTCCCGTTCCAACAGACAGACGTCAGTGCCGCGTTCAGCCAGTAAGGCGGCGACAGTTAGCCCGCCAACGCCACCGCCCACTACAACAACTTCGCAATCCATGGCTAGTTGAAAAGCGCTGAAACGTGATGGACCAATAATCCTACGACCGGCTTGGTCTCAGGCGCTGATTTCAGGAAAGGCTGCACCACCAGGAAGACCGCCTGGATACCGTTAAAAACAAGGTGCAGTACAAACGAAGGCAAAAGGCGTCCGGTGTGTGCGCGAAGCATCGTCAGAGCGAGACTCAACATGGTGATTACTGCGACGACGCCGAAATTGTCGTAATACTGAAACACATGAATTCCGGCGAACAATATCGTTACCAGGAGGATCGCCCAAACCACTCCCACGGCACGTTGCAGCGCGGGAAAGAGCACGCCGCGAAAGACCAACTCTTCCACCAGCGGCGCCGTAGCGAAGGCCAGGAAAGCGGTGGCAAAACGTGCTTTCAGAGAGCTGTTGATGACCTGATCGAGTGCCGTTTCCTTGCCGCCCAAAAAATGCGTGAACAGCACGCCCAAGCCGAGTAGCACCACCGCGAGCGCGATAGTTTTCCAGGGCCCAAACTTTTCGGGCCAACTCCAACCCAGTGTCTGCCAGAAGGGTCGTCGACCGCGATTGCTGACCACCAGCCAAACTACCAGGAACGTGAGCGCATGAGCGGGCAAGGCGCCAAGAAGGGAAAAGAAGATAAGGGTTGGATCCTTGTCCAGGCCTACCGTCGAGCCGCCCGTGGTGACTTTGTAAATCACGTAAGGCACGCCGACAGCAATCTGGATGAGGATCAGAAACGCCAGGCTGCTCCCCCAAACGAGCAATGCCCAACCTACCCCCCAGGGCGGATCGTCCGGATTTATGACTGCCGGCGGAAGTGGACTGGGTGGCTGATCTGAGGTATCTGCGTACGTCTCAATTAGCGTGTTGTCTGGCGAAGCCGGCTCGTTAGTGGACACTGTGGTATTGAGTGTATGAAGTTGCTTTGCAGCGGTCAATCACAAAGGCGCGGCTCAAACTGCCGGATAGGCTGCTTCGAACATTGAAGGACCGACTCGCGCCGCCAGCATCACGCCGATTATCGTCTTAGCGTCTTCTATCTCACCGGTGGTAATCATGCTCAGCGCTTGCGTGAACGGAATTCGAACTATTTCGAGAACTTCATCGTCGTCGAGTTTCTGCTCGGTTTTGGTCAGCTCTGTTGCCAGGTAAACCCACATCTTTTCTTCGCAGAACCCCGGGGAAACAAAGAATTCAGATAGCTTCTCCAGACGTCGACACACCACTCCAAGCTCTTCTTCCAGTTCACGCTTCGCTCCCTCTTCGGGGGCTTCACCGCGCCGCAGGGTGCCAGCCGGAGCTTCCAGCAGGTAACGGACGGCTGGGTGTCGATACTGTCGCACCAGTGCAATCGTGCCATCGTCAAATACGGCAACGATGACAGCGCTGCCGCTGTGATGCACCACCTCGCGCTCGTAGACTTTGTCGCCTTCGCGAATCGTGTCGGCGGTTACGCTGAAAACCCGCCCGCGAAAAAGTTCGCGGCTCTTCAGTATTTCGGGACAGTCTGTTGAAGCCATTTGGATTTCCTTCATTAATTAGTTTGCGAGTTGTCACGGAGCGAAGCGGATAACTCTCCGATAAGATAGAGCGAGCCCGTCGCACAAATCAGCCCGTTTGCTGGAGTGACCTCACGCGCTCTCTTTAGCGCTGCGCTCACATTCGCCGCAGCGATGATCTTCTCACCTTCCATGAAATTCCCGGCCATGATTTGCAACGTCTCAATGGAAGCGGCCCGCGGATTATCGGGCCGCGTCAGCACCAGGTAATCGGCGCGCGGGAACAGAATCGCAGCCATCTCCGCCAACCTCTTATCGCGCATCGCCCCGAAAACCAGGGTCAACGGCCCTTTAACAAACTCATCCAAATACTCGCGCAGCATGCGAGCCGCGCTCGGATTGTGAGCGCCATCAAGTAAGACTGAAGGGCCACAGTTCTGACTCAACGCGCTCAACCGGCCCATGTGCGTCGTTCTTTGAATACCGTCTACGATAGCGACTTTTGGAATGGCAAACCCTCTAGGCCGCAACGATTCAGCCAGTTGAATCGCGACGCCAGTGTTTTCGATCTGGTGCCGGCCGCGCAAGGCGAGGTGCACATTCTCATATCGACCCTCACTTGTTTCGAACGTGACATCGAACAAACCCTCCGGGCTACTGTTTATTTCAAATGTTCTGCACCCGCCGACAATCGCCTCAAGCTCACATTCCCTGGAGCGTCGCAAAATCACTTCCAGAGCCTCGGGCAGTTGGTTCGCGATAATCGCTGTTACGCCAGGGCGAATGATTGCGGCCTTCTCGAAAGCTATGTCTTCAAGAGTTTCTCCGAGGTACTCCTGATGATCGAGTGCAACTGGAGTTATCGCGACGGTGTTTGCGCGAGCGACAGTAGTAGCATCGAGTCGTCCGCCCAGTCCTGTTTCAAGAATAGCGAGTTTGACTCCCGCCTCGCGAAAAGCCAGCAGCGCAATCGCCGTTACGTGTTCAAAAAAAGTTGGTAGGGCACTTATCTTTCCCTGAGCCAGCAAAGCTTCAGCGGCATTGCGCACTTCGCTCGCCAACTTTGCGAAGGCGTCTTCCGAGATCTTCCTCCCCTGGATGTTTATGCGTTCGGTGATGGAAACAAGATGCGGTGAGGTGTAGAGGCCAGTTGGAATTCCAGCGGCGCGGCAAATCGTAGCGAGGGTTGTTGCCGTTGATCCTTTGCCGTTGGTGCCGGCAATCTGTACTGACTCGTAAGACTTTTGTGGGTTGCCGAGACTTTCCAGTAACAACTCGGTATTTCTAAGTCCCAGCTTCATTGCCAACGTCTCGTGGCCGAGACTAAGCAGGTACTGGGTTGATTCTGGAAAGTTCATGAGGACATAGCATTAACATCTCGGAAATTAAACGGCAACGAAGCAGACTTTCGATCCTGGGTCGGCATTGAAAACTGCGAAGGCCAGGGCGTCCAAGAGGTTGATCGTTATCTTCCGGAGGTTGCGCGAGTACGCAGGCGTTCCATCTCGGAGCTGCTGGAGATTTCCGGGTTCAGCATGAAGTAGAGCAGCTTTATGATGTATTCGCGGATCTCGCGGCGGTCGACAATTGCGTCGACCATACCGTGTTCGAGCAGAAACTCGGATTTTTGGAAATCCTTCGGCAGTTTTTGGCGAATCGTCTGTTCGATCACCCGCGGCCCGGCAAAACCTATGAGCGCTTTTGGTTCTGCGATGATTACGTCTCCCAGCATGGCAAAACTGGCGGTGACGCCGCCGGTGGTTGGATCAGTCAATATCGAGATAAAGGGAAGGCGCGCCTCATCCAGTTCCGCCAGCGCCGCGGAGATTTTAGCCATCTGCATCAGGGAGAGAGCGCCCTCCTGCATGCGCGCGCCGCCGGAGGTGGCGAAGATGATCACGGCGCCATGCTCGCTCAAAGCTCGTTCAATCAGGCGGGTAACTTTCTCGCCCACCGCCGATCCCATCGAGCCGCCGATGAACGACATGTCCATCGCGCCCGCCAACACCAGATGATCGCCCACTTTGCCGCGGCCGTTGATTATCGCTTCCGGTAGACCGGAAAGCTCCTTTGCCTGCGTCAATCGCTGCGGATACGGCTTAGTGTCAACAAACTCCAGCGGATCTACCGAGATGACCTCAGCGTCCAACTCTTCGAACTTGCTATCGTCAAAGAGCATCGCAAGACGCTCGCGGGCGCCGATGCGAAAATGATATCCACAGTGGGAGCAAACCTGCAGCGATTCTTCGAGTTCGCGTTTGTAGAGGTGTGCCTCGCAACCGTCACACTTAACGAAAACATTCTCGGTCTTGACTACGCGTTCCTCGGGCGGCACCGCTTCAATTTGTTTACTCTTTTTGCTAAACCAGGGCATTGGGAAACCGGGGTTATTAGATCGCTGCTTTCGGTTTATCGGGATGAGGCAGAGGTTAGCACAGGAAGCTGAAAGGATGAAGGCACAGGCCCGCAATTGGCCGCTGAAGCCGCAGATTTTTCCGTCAGCATTAAGAGCCCGGAACCCAATTTCCCCGATTGCCCGTCGAGAAAACCGAAAACAGTTTATTTCTATTCCCGATTGATGTAGACTGCCCGCCATTCCGACCGGTGTTCTTGTCGTAATTCTGCACTATAGAACAGTCAACAACTCAATTTGGGAGAAAAGCATGAAGAAAAATGCGGAAAGAATGCCGCTTGCCAGACATGAAGGGTTGATTATTGAGGACCTTCATGGAGAGGTACTCATCTATGACAGCAAACGCGAAAAGGCGCACTGTTTGAATCAGACGGCCGCGCTGGTCTGGAAATACTGTGACGGCCGGACCACAGTGACGTCGATAGCGCAACATCTTGAGCGCGATCTAAACACAAGCAGAGTGGATGAAAAGATAGTGTGGTACGCGCTCGATCAATTGAGCAAAGATCATCTGCTTGAGGAGAACTTTGTTCCCGCCGCAATGCTGAGTGGGATAACAAGGCGACAAATGGTCCGCACGCTGGGCGTCGCCGCTGTAATCGCAGTCCCACTGGTAACTTCAATTGTCGTACCGTCAGCGCACGCTGCGACGTCGTGTATGTCGCCAGGCGCACCGTGCGGTTCCAGTGCACAGTGCTGTAGTGGGCTCTGCAGCGGCGGCACCTGCTCTTAAGAATTTTACATTACCCGATTCGTTTGTGTGCTTGAGCGAGCATTTTGCTGCCCGCTCAAGCACTGTTATTTTGCGACGGCTTTTGACTGTGCAGTGGGGCGAGGGCGTCGCCCTATTTGGCGCACAAATCTTTTTCAAGGTCTTGTTAGAACTCAATTCCTTGCTGGGCGCGGATGCCGGCGGTGAATGGATGTTTGATCTCGGTCATCTCCGTAACCAGATCGGCGGCTTCAATTAATGCGGGAGGGGCGTCGCGGCCGGTGACGACGATATGCAGGGCAGGCTGTGAAGAACGTACGGCCTTGAGCTCCTCCAGGACTTCGGCTACCGGAAGGAAATCATAACTCAAGACATAAACCAATTCGTCGAACACGAGCATATCGTAGTCGCCGCTGCGCAGCTTTTCGAGGCAAAGGTTCCAGGTCTCGCGGGCAGTGGCGCGATCCTGATCCGGATTCTTCGTGTCCCAGGTAAATCCATCGCCCATCGTGTGGACTTCTATGCCGAGTTTCTCTGCTGACTCGTGCTCGCCATAGCGATCGTTGCGCGACTTCATGAACTGAATCATGCAGCACTTCAGCCCGCGTCCCGCGGCGCGCATCATCAGCCCGAGAGCGCAAGTAGTCTTACCTTTGCCATTGCCGGTGTGCACCATCAACAGGCCGCGCGTCTTTTCCTGGTAATCCTCGCGACGCCATTTGTATTTTTTTTCGAGGGACATGCGATAGGAGGGAGGCAGTATTCAGAATACAGAAGTCAGAAGCAGAAATGGTTTTCTTCTACTTGTCATTTTCACTCGTCCTCTTCCCGCAGCGCATCCTCGGTAATCTCAGCGGATCCATTCGCGCGTGAGACCGCGTCCTGCAACAGGCCAATAATCTTTTCCTCGGCTTCTTCCCAGGTGCCGCGCAACGTGCAGCCGGCAGCATTACGGTGTCCGCCGCCGCCAAACTTCTCCGCGACCTTCGCGACGTTTACCTCGCCCTTGGAACGCAGGCTGGTGCGATAGACGCCCAATTCGCATTCCTTGAGCATCGCGACCGCTTCAACCTCGCCGACCGTCAGTGGATAGTTAACAAAACCGTCTGCGTCTTCATCGGAAGCTTCAGCGCTGTGTTGCATCTCCAGGCTATGGCGCAGCAAAGCGACGCGGCCGGTTGAATCGCGCCGGGCGGTGGAAAGCACCGCGCCCATCAACTGAATTCTGCTCCAGGGATAACTTGCAAAGACAGCCTCAGCGGTTTTGGCGGGCTTTACGCCGGTGCGCAAAAGTTCGGAAGCGACTTTGAAGGTCCGTTCGGTGGTGTTGGAATAATGAAACGAGCCGGTGTCAGTGATCAGTGCGGTGTAGCAACATTCAGCGATTTCCCTCGTCACTCGCACACCCAGGGCTTTGGCCAGGTTGTAAATCATCTCGCCGCAGGCAGAGGCAGTGGAATCGATCCAGTTGATCTTGCCAAACAGGGCGGTGGTGGCGTGATGGTCGATGTTGACCACGAATTGTTGTTCCAGACTCAGCAGTCCGGGACGCGCCATGTCGGAACATTCGATAACGAATACGCTGTCATACGGATGATCCGCAGCTGGGGTGACTCTGACGTCTTTGGCGCCGGGTAACTGTTGATACGCGTGCGGCACCGGGTCGCGCATGATGACTTCTACGTCTTTATCCAGCGCGCGCAGCAACCAGTAGAGACCAAGCGAGGAGCCAAGACTGTCGCCGTCAGGACGAAGGTGCGACGTGATTGCAAACGTCCCCTTGTTTTCGATCAACTCAACTACTTGACTTAGCATTAAGAGCAGGGATGAAGGATGAAGGATGAAGGATGAAGTCAGCGACGCGACTTCTTCTATTCATCCTTCATCCCTCATCCTTCATCCTTTCGTTCTGTCTTTTCCTGTTCGATTTCCTGAAGTAAACGATCCACGCGTTCGCCGCGTTCTTCCACTGTGTCTCTCACAAAATGAATCTCTGGTGTGCGAGGCAGGTTGAGCAAAAGACTGAGTTGCTTGCGTACGTAGGGAGCGGCGTGGCGGAGAGCCGTAAGCGCGAGCCGGTGTTCTTCTTCATTTCCTGCGACGGTGACAAAAACCTGTGCATCCCTGCGATTGTCAGAAAGGCGAACGTCGGTTACGGTCACCATCGTTAGCCGTGGGTCTTCGAGTTCATACCCGACAATCTGGGAAATCTCCTCGCGAATAATGTCTGCAACTCTCTCTGGGCGACGCATAAAAGCAGTAGGCAGGACCCAGGAGCAGGAGGCAGGGTGAACGAAAGGATGTTTCCTGCCGACTGCTCCTGCCGTCTGCCTCCTATAATTCAGTGGCTGCCACTTTTTCCACAATATACGCTTCGATCTGATCGCCGACTTTAAGGTCGTTGAAGTTTTCCAGGCCGATGCCGCACTCAAAGCCTTCGCGCACTTCCGATACGTCGTCCTTAAAGCGACGTAGCGAAGCAATGTTGCCTTCCCAGCTCACGACCCCATCGCGAATTAAACGCGCTCGCGCGCTGCGTCGAATGTTCCCGTCGACCACCATCGAGCCGCCAACCACTCCGGCCTTTGGAACCCGAAATACTTCGCGCACGTCGGCTTTACCGATAATCCGCTCTTTCTCAATTGCCTCGAGCATGCCGATCATGGCTGCACGAATTTCTTCCTCCACCTTGTAGATAATTGAGTGAAGCCGGATATCGACGTTTTCCTGTTTCGCAAGATCGGCGGCGCGCGATCCTGGCCGCACATTGAAGCCAATCACGACCACGGCCGAGGCTGCCGAACCGGCCTGAGTCGCCGACGCCAGCAACACGTCGGATTCAGTAATAGTACCCACGCCTGAACGAATAACCTTGACCTTCACGCGCTCGGTTGAAAGTTTTTGCAAAGTAGACTTGAGAACTTCAACTGAACCCTGCACGTCGGCTTTGATAACGACCAGCAGTTCCTTAACTTCACTTTCGCCGAGAGCCTCGATACCGCGCTTGGTAGTCTGCAACAGCGTGGCCTGCCGGCTCAGCATCTGCCGGTGTCCGGAGATTTGCTGCGCGCGCGCAATATCAGCAACGACCTGGAAGCCGTCGCCGGCCTGGGGAACACCTTGCAGTCCGAGCACCTCCACCGGTGTGGCGGGTCCCGCCTCGGTAATGGCCTCACCTTTGTCGTTGAACATCGCGCGGACCTTGCCAAAAATTTGCCCGACGATGAACGGTTCGTGAATGTGCAAAGTTCCCTGTTGAACAAGGACCGTGGCCACGGCACCGCGGCCCCGATCGAGCTTCGCCTCCAGCACCACGCCAGATGCAAGGCGGGTGGGACTGGCGCGCAGGTTAAGAATGTCTGAAGTGAGCAGGATCGTTTCGAGCAGTGTTTCCAGGTTCTCGCGCTTCTTTGCGGAAACCTGGACCATTTCTGTTTCGCCGCCCCACTCCACTGGATTGAGTCCTTGCGTGGCCAGTTCTTGTCTGACCCGATCCGGATTTGCATCCGGTTTGTCGATCTTGTTGATCGCGACAACGATCGGAACTCCGGCGGCGCGCGAATGTTCAATCGCTTCGACAGTTTGCGGCATCACGCCGTCATCGGCAGCCACCACCAGCACCACCACGTCGGTAGCTTTGGCGCCGCGCGCGCGCATCAGCGTAAACGCTTCGTGGCCAGGCGTGTCGAGAAAAACTACGCGGCGCGTTTCACCGGATTGATCCGGGTTCGCGACCTGCACGCTGTAGGCGCCAATATGCTGCGTGATACCGCCGGCCTCGCCAGCGGCTACTTCGGTGGTGCGGATGGCGTCGAGCAGGGAAGTCTTTCCGTGATCGACGTGGCCCATAACGGTTACCACCGGAGCACGCGGCAGTTCCACATCGTCGGCATCCGTTGCGATCAGGTCTTCAAACTCCTCTTCGGCAACCATCTCCTCGAAAGGAACGAAGGTAACGTCATAACCAAAGCGCTTGCCCAGCTCGATAGCTACGTCGTCATTAAGTGGTTGATTGATGGTGGCAAAGACGCCGCGCTGCAGCAGCAAACTCACGATATCTTTGGGTTTGATTCCGAGTTTCTCCGCGAATTCCTTAACCGTCGAACCTTCTACGATGCGTACCGGCTTAATCTCACCTGGAGTCGTCGGCGCTTCCATTCTGCCTGCAATTCGATCTTCGAGAGACAGTGCTTTGGGAGGAGGAATGAAGTCGCCCTTATCGAACCGGCCAGCTTTACCGTCGATCTTCCGGCCGCCGCGAGTTGGCGTGCGACGCGATCGGCGTCGGCCAGCGTCTGGTGGCGGAATGTAAGTCGTCTGCGGGGTAGCTGTTTCTCCAGGCGTGCCCAGCCGTTCAGTCCTTGCAAGTGGCGTACGCTCGCGGACTCGCGTCGCACGCTCGGCTCGGTCTCGCGGCGTTGCTGTTGGTGGAACGACCGGCGAAGGAGCACGTTCCCCGAGACGGACACCCGCATTGATGGCCGCAGCCGTTGGGCGCAATACGCGAACCTGACGTGAAGGCGGTACAGGAGCTCCATCAGGAGGCGCGGAGGTTGACAGGGGAGCCGCATCAGTCTCTGGCGCTGCAGCCTCTGCCACGTCGCCATTCGTGTCCGCAATTTCAACCGCAGACTCAAAGCCGGCCGATACTTCCGCACCTGCCACGCCAGCGGGTTGCTCGGCACGCGCAGCTGGAGCCAGCTTCCGTACCAGTTTTGCGGTAGTAGCCGGTTTAGCGGCATCTGGAGCCGGAGTGGGTGTATCAACCTCGACGTGTGGGGCTTCCGGTGCGGCTTCAGCCACGGGCGCCGTCTCTGCGGCAACCTGGCCGGCTTCCTCTGCCGGTGCTTCTTCCACTACACGTTCGGCACGTTTGACAACGCGCACGCCACGCTTGACCGCAGTTTCTTTCTTAGGGAAGTACTTGTTGCGTATCTTCTCCGCCAACTCTTTCGAGACGGAGTTTGAAGGCACGCTGACGTCTACGCCTTCGCGTCGCACCTCTTCAATGAGGCGCTTCGTGTCAAGCTTCAGCTCTTTGGCGAGATCGTATATTCGGATCTTAGAGGAAACGGTCATGCACTCCTTTTCAGACGCTCACAACTTACCGGCGTCTGGCTTTCAAGTGGTTTCAAGAACTCTCGCTCTGAACCACTTGAAGCGTGCATCAGAAGCGCAACGCGTACGAGTGGCAGGAGAGCGAGCAACACAAACCGCCGGACCCACCGGCGACTGAACTGAATCTAATTTGCCGCATCTGGGGAAGCATCCTGCTTCTCTTCGTCTGTGCTCTCGCTTGATGCGGCGTCCTCTAAAACTGCGGGAGCAGATGTTTGTTCGCCTTCGGACGCTTCAACTCTTGCGTCTTCTTCGGCGATAAAATCTTCAAGGCTTTCGAGATTCTCAATAGCTGCAACTTCAGCGGAGGTAATATCAGGCGCCGGTACGATTGTGTCCGGACGCAAGTCGCGACCTGGTTCCTGGAGAGCAAGTTCGTCTTCGGAAGCTGCCTCGACTTCGGTAAGCGACACGGGATCAACCGAATCCTGCGCCAGTATTTCCGATTCAGCACTAAACGGGACGCCGGTCTCCACCGCTTCGTCATAGCCTTCGTCGGTGGAATCGCCACTCGATTCAGCCTCACCCGAAACAAGCTCCTCTTCCGTTGCAGCCTCATCGGCAGATTCGGCTTCAGCCGCTTCGCCCGCGCCTTCCAGAGCTTCGGTGTCACCCTGTAGCGTTCGGTCGCGCATGGCCACGACCTCTTTGGCTGCGTTAAGAATCACTTCAGCTTCGTCCAAACTCAGGTCGAGAAACTCAACCAGATCGTCGATCGAAGTTTGCGTCAGGGCGTCGATGTCGTTAATTCCGTGTTCCGCCAGCGTGTCAGTCTGCTGCGGCGTCAGACCCTCGATGACAGACAGCGGCACCGATGCGCCTGAGGCAATCAGGGCGCCCATCTGTTCGGTGACCTCGCGCTTGATCTCTTCTTCGCTGCGAATGTCGATATTCCAGCCAACCAGCTTGGTAGCCAGTCGCACATTTTGGCCGCGCTTGCCGATGGCGAGCGACAACTGATCCTCGTTAACAATGACTTCCATCTGCCGATTGTCGATATCAGTGATGCGAACTTTATTAACTTTGGCCGGGGAAAGTGCGTTGGCTGCAAACACGGAGGGCTCGTCTGACCATTCGATGATGTCGATCTTTTCGCCGCGCAGTTCGCGAATGATTGCCTGTACGCGCGAACCTTTCATGCCGACGCAGGCGCCAACTGGATCGACGTCGCGTTCATTCGAGGTAACGGCAATCTTGGCACGCTCCCCGGGCTCTCGCACCGCAGACTTGATGACCACGGTGCCGTCGTAAATCTCCGGCACTTCCATCTCAAACAATCGCAGCAACAATTCCGGGGAAGTGCGTGAGACTTCAACCTGCGGTCCCTTGGATTCTTTGGAAACGTTATGGATGACTACGCGAATTCGTTCGCCCTGATTCCACTGTTCGCCGCGCGACTGCTGCGAGCGGGGCAGAATAGCTTCGAGGTTGCCAAGATCGACAATGATGTTGCCGCGCTCAAAGCGCTTTACGTAACCATTTACCAGGTCGCCGATCTTGTCGATGTATTGTTCGTAGACGTTACTGCGAACCGCGTCACGGACCTTTTGAAAGAGGATCTGCTTCGCTGTTTGCGCGGCGATGCGGCCGAGTTCTTCCATGGGCAGCGGCAGGAGCAGGGCGTCGCCCAGCTCAACTTCTTCGCCCGCCAGTTCGCGAGCTTCTTCGATCGACAGCTCCGTTGCCGCATTTGCTACTTCATCGACCACCACTTTCGTGGCGGAGAGCTCAATGCCTGTGTCGGGGTTCCAATCGACCTGAATGTCTTCACCGGAGCGAAACTGTTTCTTGGCGGCCGCGCGCACCGCTTCCTTCATGGCGTCGATGACAAGATCCCGCTCGATTCCTTGCTCCTGGCAGAGCGCCTCGATGTTTTGTGCGATTGATGAACTCATGAAACGTCTAGTCTCCGGTTGGCTCGACGCTACCCGTGTGCGTCGTTGAGCCTATTCAGTTGTTATTCAGTTGTAATTTCAAAATCTCAAATTTGAGATCTGAGATCTCAGATTCAAGTGCCCCGCTTGAACTCCGCGTCCACATCCATTTCAAGATTTGCCTTCGCGACAACCTCGAAGGGAACTCTCACTTGCCCGCTGGTGCGGTCCTCAAAAAGCACTTCCTCGCCGTCTATCCCGAGCAAGCGACCACGAAAATTGCGCTGGCCGTTGATTGGCTTGCGGGTCCTCATTTTGGCCAGACTGCCAGCGAAACGCTCGTAGTCCTGGCGCTTGTAAAGGCCTCTCTCGATACCCGGCGAAGAAACCTCCAGCGTGTAGGAGGCGTGAATAAAATCCTCGACGTCGAGAACCGTGCCAACGTGTAAACTCACTTCCGAACAATCCTCGTGAGTTACTCCGTTTGGCTTGTCAATAAAGATACGGACAATAGGCTTGTTCTCGGGCCCGGCCACTTCGGCGTGTACAAGTTCCAGTCCGTGGTCAATGGCTACGCGTTCAGCGATTGTCCGCACGCGATCTTCCACTGAACCCGACGCCATCACCGTCCCTCCGAAAAATCACTCGCCCAAAAGAAAAAGTGGGCGCGAACCCACCGGACGATAACTCCGCGCTTCGAGCAAGCTGAGAATTATACGGAAAGGGCAGGGGAGAAGCAAACGGGCGAGATTCCTGTTAGCGAGGCCATTTTCAGGCCCACTGGCATCCGCGGTTTTAGGCCTTTGCCGCACATCGCAAAGGCTGGGGACAGGATTAGCCTCCTGCGACGAACTAGCTTTCCCACCGTCGCGCGAGGAGGTAGTCCAGCGAGAAGCGGTCGTCTTCAGCTGGGAGCATTAGGACGAAAAGCAGCAAGGCTAAACGGGGGATAACATGTTCGTGGAATGGGTAGAGCGGTTCATGCAAGAGATGTCCGAAAGTCACGACTATGAGAACGAAGCCGAGCGCGACGAGTGCCTTGCGTACCCACAAACCGATAATCAGTAAAGCCCCTGCGAGGAGTTCCACGAATGGAATCGCGACGCCCGTGGCCCACAGCGACCAGACTGGAAGAAAAGTATCGGCGAAGGGAAGAAAATATTTACGTGCATGATTGAGCGGGCCTAACTGAAAAACTTTATACACACCGGCCATAAAAAAGATAAGAGCCAGCACTTCACGCGCGAAGAAGATTGCCCAATTGCGGGTGGGGTTTCTTTTCATGAGCTATTCCGATTGCGTGGCGTTCAGCGTGGTTGCTCCTTATGCACTAGAAGCTTTTTGGTTTGAAAAGACTGTCCGCTCCTCGTAATATCGTTCGCGCAACCCCGAGACCCGCGCGCCTGGTTGCAGGTCATTCACTGCCTTAAGGGAACAAGTTGGTAAAGGTTCACCCCCAAGCCATGTTTGCGGAAAAAGCGACATATTATCGCACTCTTGTATCCTCCCACGAAGGTCGAAAGAGTTGTCTTCCGGCGTATCGCGTCTTCGGCGCGATTCACTTACTCGTCTTTTTCGCCTTCTGTCTGGTTTTGGTTCCTCCGCGGAAGGCGGCAGCGCTTGTTCCGATCACGCCACCCGTTTTAATAAGCCAGGAGACTTCCACCCGAGCAATCGCGATCGACTCCTTGAGTTTCGCTTCCGAACCCTTTGCTTTGACTTCGCCGT
>JBOGOP010000103.1:0-16966 GCA_050747225.1 Pyrinomonadaceae bacterium | reverse complement strand
GAAAAATCGCTTAGGACATGGGGAAGCATGACGATCTTAATCGTCGAGGACAATGACTCGATGCGCCGAATGATTAAGAGGCTAGTAGGCGATCTGACAGAAGCCTTCGCGGAATGCGTTGATGGGGCGCAGGCCCTGGCAACTTACAATCGGTATCGCCCCGACTGGGTTCTGATGGACATCAAGATGAACGAGATGGACGGACTCGCGGCGACCAGGGAAATCAAAGCGGCCTTTCCCAACGCGCGCATCGTTATTGTCACCGGTTACGACGATACCAAATTGCGCGACGCGGCTCGCAGTGCTGGCGCCTGCGCATACGTGCATAAAGAGAATCTGCTCGAGTTGCGTCAAATTCTAAGCTAGTGAGTTCTTTTTTATCTGGCCCGTTTGGATCTTGGCAGCACCCGATAGACATTGTGGAGGTGGAACATGGATCCAAGCCTCGTCATGCGAGCTTCTCTTTCCCTGCTACTCATTACCCCAAGCGTCGGCCTTGCATTCCAGGCAGAGCTCTTTGTTGCCGCTCTCGAAAGCGACGCGGCCAAGGTAAGGCAGGAACTCGCGAAGCGCAGCGATGTCAACGGCCGCGACGACAAGGGCCGAAACCCAATTCGCATAGCCGCGGAGAAGGGCTTTCTAGAGGTTGCCGGAACGCTCCACGCAGCCGAGAACATACCAGTGCTGGCTGCGCTCTCGGGCGCCGCAGCCGGAACGGCTGACCAAGCGAGGGATGAACTATCGCAGGCCGTCACAAACGGCGATGCGGATGCGGTCAAGGCGCTGCTGGTGAAAGGCGCCGATCCCAATGCCAAGATGGAACGCGGCGTGAGGCCTCTGATGCTCGCAGCGGCGAAGGACAGCCGTTTGGGAGTGCTCGAAGTGCTTCTGGGAGCCAAGGCTGATTTCCGCCTCAAAGACAAAGACGGTGACACTGCGCTTCACTGGGCCGCAGCCAGCGGCGCTGCCAAGTGTGCCGATGCGCTGCTGAAGGCAGGTGCGGACCGGGCGGCGAGGAACAACGTAAACCAAACTCCGTTGGTTGCTGCAGCCGTGGCTGGGCGAGCCGCCACACTCAAGCTCCTGCTACCGGAGAATGCGGATGTCAACGAGCCGGTGTTCGCTTTTTCGGGCAACGTCACGTTACTAATGCTTATGGTCGGTGCGGCGGGAACACAAGGCCAAGAGAAGGACGATCCCGAGGGTGTCCGCTTTCTACTAGATCGCGGTGCGGACCCCAACCGTTCCACTCGCGAGGGCTACACCGCGCTGATGTATGCGGCGCAGGCGGGCAGACTGGAGGACGTTCGGCTGCTGCTTGACCGCGGTGCCAACCCCAATGCCGTTGCTCGCAACAAGGCTACCGCCATCCTGGTAGCCAAGAGCCAAAACCGCACAGCGACCGTCCGACTGCTGGACTCCTTCGAGATGGGTGGTAAGCAGGCGCTCTTGGCTCCAACTCCCCTGTCCACGCCGGGAGCAACCAGTATCAGCGGCACGACTATATGGAAGGGCGAACCACCCACTCCGTATGTTGTCATTGCAGAAAACACCATCGAGGAGGATTCTACCGCCCAGGTCTCGGAAGCGGAGGCGGACCACACGGGCCCAACCGAACTCGACGACCTGCTGCGGCTCGTGGAAACCCGCATCGCGCCGAAAGCCGACGAACTTGGAGCGGATGCCTTCATCCTCCGCGACGCTACCACATCGTATCACCGCATTGTGAAAAGCACCCCGGGCCTCGGCACAGCGATCGGTCTAAGCATACTGGCGGGCCTAGCAGGCCAGAGTATTGTTGTCATCCCGGGACGCGACGTCTTCGTCCAGAGAATGCACAATTTGAGCTATGCCGCCGTCAAGTTCGTCCCGCTTGGCGTGTCGCCCGACGAGGTCAAGCGCCAACTTGAGGCCGGACGCGCGAAGCGCCCCGCGATCATTTACCTCTTCTCCGCGAAAAACTCCGAAGACGATGGCCGCACGATCCTGTTGGATGGAACTCCTCTCGCGAAGCTTCGTTGGAATCGTTTCGTCAAGGTGAGACTCGAGCCTGGCCCGCACGAAATCATCCTTAAAAAGCGAAGCATGCAATTAGGTGTCAAAGACAGCAATCCACTCACTTTGGATGCCGCCGCAGGTGGGATCTACTACGTGGCGGTGAGGACCCGCCTTTTGGGTAGGAGCATCTTGGAGATACTGGATGGCAACACTGCCGAGAAACAGATCCAGCAGCCAATTGATCCCAAAGACGTACTCGACCGGGCACACGTAGTAATACCGTAGTGGCGAACCTGCTACAAATAGCGACCGACCTAGAGGGGACAAAGACGATCTTAATCGTCGAGGACAACGAGCCGATGCGCCAAATGATTAAGAAGCTGGTGGGCGATCTAACGGAGGCCTTCAAAGAATGCGTTGATGGGGCGCAGGCGCTGGCGATTTACAAGCGGTATCGCCCGGACTGGGTTCTGATGGACATCAAGATGAAAGAGATGGACGGACTCGCGGCGACCAGGGAAATCAAAGCCGCCTTCCCCCAAGCCCGGATCGTTATCGTCACCGGATACGACGATACCAGATTGCGCGAGGCGGCTCAGGTCGCAGGCGCGTGCGCCTATGTGCACAAAGAGAATCTGCTCGAGTTGCGCCAAATTCTGATGCAGGAAGCATAGATGATTCCTCGCGGCGAAGATTGAATGCCTGCGCTCGGCGGGGCTGAACCGCGGAGTTCGACATCTCTGACGAAAAAGATCCAAGCCATGGCTCGAAACAGAAAGATAGTGGTCCTTGTTTTAGTGGCTGTCGTTTTGTCTTCTACTGTCTGGTGGCTTCACCGTCTTATTAAGCAGCTTGAGAATCTTGAGCAAGCTGAGCAGGCTGTCCCGCAAACAATGCAGTTCATTCAAAGCGGTGCCTTACGCAGCGCAAATGGCCCCCTGGCACACGCGGAGGATGCGTCAAAGACCATTCAGAGGCAGTGGGCCGCTTGGCCCAGCATCCGCACCCGCGAGCGAGTCTTAACCTCCCATCTCGAGAATCTCAGGGTTGCTTATGCAAAGCGCCTCACATTGGTTGAGACGACGGTCCTGAAAGTCGCACAGTCTGCACGTTCAGGAAGGCTCAAAGAGGCAGGAGCGGTCATTTCACTGGCTTTGAGCGAAGGAGGCAGCGCAGACCAGTCCATCCAAGCCTTGAACCGCATGGTGGACAGGCTGAAGGTTCAAGACTTCAAGGCATCCGGTGAGGCAGCACAGGAATCCATAAAATTCTTGAGCGATCAAGTGCCTCTTAGCGAAACCACAAAGGCAGCCTTACCTGAGCTTGCAGCCGTTGTGGAACGAGAAAAATCAGCCAACCGCGCCACGCATGAACGCATTGCTTCTGAAGTCAAGAAACTCATTGATAGCCGCTCATCCCAGGAATCTGCGAGTTTTAGACCTGTACTGAAGGGCAAAGCGATGATTTGGGATGCAACCAAGAATGAAGTTGAGATGGCCTACGAACTACTGCCAGACAATCTCAGGGCATCATCTCAGGAAGGAATCGTCACGATACTCTCAGTGATCCGACGCGAGCAAATAGTGCAAGGTCATTATTCAATAAGCGGACAGCCGGCTTACAAGGAAAAGATGACCATCAGTGTCGTTTACTGGCCGGAAAAAACCAGCGCCGGAACCGTTATCGTTTGGGGCGGCGAGCCACGCCAGCACAGGCCTGTGACCTACAGTCCGGAATACGGCTCGTCCGTGAACATCAAGAATTGGGTGGAATCACTACCCAGGCCATGACCTGATGACTGAGTACCGGTCGAACAACACAGCGTTGGACCGTAGAGGCGACAGTTTGTCTCTGAAGTTGCGTTATGCTTTCAACGGCTGTTCTGATCGCGCCGCCCGGGCCACTGCGAACATGGGTTCGCCGAGTGATAGGAGGACAGGCATGCTACGCAAACTCATAGCAACGCTGATGTTTATTCTCGCCATTTCGGCAGTCGGTTATGCGGACGTTGATAAAGACCTGAGAAAGGCCGCCGAGAAGGGCGACCTGGCGAAGGTGCATCAACTGCTATCCAAGGGAGCTGACGTGAATGCCGGAGACGGCAAAGGCGTCACCGCCCTCATGTTGGCCGCAGGAAAAGGTCGCGCCGAAATTGTGCAGGCCTTGTTGGATGCCGGCGCTGACGTTGAAGCAAGAGACAACAATGGATTGACTGCGGCGATGCTGGCGGAACGAAACGGTTTTGCCGACATCGTCAAGCTGCTCGACAAACCAAGGTCTGGCGCGACAAACGAAAATGTTGGTGAGATACCTTGATCAAGTATCAAAATCAAACCGGGCGGGGATCGTAAGCAGGAACGCGTGTTTTCCGCACCGGAAAAACGGGTCAAGGAAGTTCTCATTGACGCAATGATGGCGGTGGGATTCGCTGTCGAAAAAGACGAGGGAAGTAGATTGGAAGCGGTCTTAAAATATCCTGAATTGGCTGGAAGTAAGAAAAGTAAGGGCGAAAAGCTATTCGTCAATTTTGAAGCTGTCGAGCAACCCGTTGCGAGTGTCATCCGTGTGACTGCTGAAACTAGAAGCGGAGGATTCTGGACAAGAACTGTTCGCCAGAACAAATGGACGGACGCCGTGCTGGACCAAGCGGAATGTTTGCTTGCTCTCTTCGATTCTCGTACCGATGAAGACATCCTTGCTGAAAATACAACCGGGTCAAATAGCGTTGAAGTGCAATCCGGGCAAAATATGACTTTACCCGATGGCACGCCTATCAAGATGAGACTCCGCCGGTTTCTCGCCGCGAATGATGTAAAGGAAGGAAATCGTTTCGCATTCCAAGTCACAGACGATGTGGTGGTTGACGGTTCCGTACTCATTAAAAAAGGGGCAATTGGATGGGGCCAAGTCACCAATGCCGAAAAATCAAAAACTTTCAATCGCGCCGCGAGACTCAATTACACGATTGATTACGTTAGAGCAGTCAACGGACACAATATCCCTGTGCGGGATTATCACAAAGGACTAGGCGGTACCAACAAGGCTAAGACGGCGGGGGCAACAGCCGCGATGGGGGCCGCGTATGGCGGGGTAGGAATAATAGGAATGGCACTGACTAAAGGTAAGAACGTCGGCATCCGCGCAGGCACACCGTTCATTGTCTTCAGCGATGGTGATCAAAGCCTGAAACTCAAGCCTGGAACTAAAAGTAACAAATGAGTTGGGCGTTTCGTGTTGCCAAAGACGGTTGAAGTACGCGGCGAAACTCCACAGAAGAATAGACTAACATTATGAGAAAGAATCTTCCCCTCTTGATTCTCCCCCTTTTGGCATCGGCTACCCTCTGCATTGCTCAGACCAGTACTACCTCGAGATCAAAGGCTAATGAAGATCTGTTTCGGGCAGCATGTAATGGCGATCTTTCCAAGGTGAGTGCAGCACTCGATGCGGGAGGTGATGTGGATGCTCAGAGCGGCAAGGGACAGTCTGCGCTGATGTGTGCTTCCGAAAAGGGCTTTGTTAAGGTTGTCGAGATGTTGCTTGCCCGAGGAGCGAATACGGGTCTCAAGGATAAGCAGCAGCGCGATGCGGAGTCTTATGCTCTTGCCAAACGGCGAAGCGACGTACTCGAATTGCTCCGTCGGCATAAGGCGCGGGCCGCGGCTTTGGCAGAACAGCGCCGGATGGATGTTCTATGGCAGGAGGCAGTGACCAAGGACACGTTGGTTGTGTACGCGGATTTCGCATGGGGAGTTCGCCGAACCGACCGAGCAAACGAAGCGGTTAGCAAGATCCGCAAAATCATCGAAGACCGCGGCCGCCCATTAGACGCGGATGATTCCAGCCTACTTGACGCGACGATCGGCAAGCAAGTACAGCTCGCCAGCGAGTTCGTCCAGTCCGACGGAGAGTTTGCCGGCAATCTGCACTTTCAGCACACTATACACCCCGACTCATTAAGCACGGCCTTTGGTATAAATGGGATCGTCCTGGCGAGTTTCACCTTCAGTGATGTCGTGTACCTTCCCAGACAGGGCCTACTTTGCTTTTCATCTGCGTCCATCACGGCACAAGGATTCTCGAAGAAATATGGTCAGGTGTGCCGCTACGAGGCCCGTTATTACACAACCAGCTTCTGAATGAAGCCGGATTGCATCGGATGGGGCGTGTTTCAAACGCAGAGACATAGGATTTGTCGGGCGCAACGCCCAACTCGACTTTGTGATTGAATCTGTGACGGCTATGGACGGTCAAAACATTCCCGTGCGAAGCGCTGGCAAAGATGCCGGTGGCGGTACCAGCGGCGGTCGTGTAGCAATGGGTTATCTTGTTGCTGGCGGTCTCGGGGCTATCTTTTCACAGGGCAAACAAGTCGGCATCCGCGCCGGCACAGAGTTCATTGTCTTCAGCGACGGCGACCAAAACCTGAAACTCAAGACTGACAAGTAAAGGAGTACGTCATGCCCCAAGATTTGAGAAGTACAATGCGGCTTTTCTTCCTGATGACTTTGATAGCCGTTGTTTCCATTGAAACCGTCTCTGCACAAAAGCCAAAGACGAAGCCAAATCAAAAGCCTGCCCAGCGACATACGACACAAAGCAAGCCAACGGCTGAAATCATCGTCGAAAACGCAAGCTTACGCGAAGCCCCGAATCTCTCGAGCGCAATCATCCGCGAAGTAGCGCTTGGAGAAAAATTGGTTATGAGCGACAGCAAACCTGTCGGCGCATGGTACAAAGTTGTTGACGCAAAAACAGGAAGAGAAGGCTGGCTGCACGGGAACATGTTCAGGATCACTAAAGCTCAAAACGAAGGAACGAAGGCGAGTGACGTAGAGAACGGCGCCTCAGGAGACCCCGTTGTGTTACGAGCGGGAAATGTAAAAAACATCAGCAGTGGAAGAATAGAGTTTCAATACAGTACCGGCGAAACACGTTCGTTCATCATTAACAATAGAACCAAGTTTTGCGTGAATGGATACCAAGCCACTTCCTGGCGTGAATTGGTCAATGCGAAAGTCGCAACTGTGGCGGCGGTAGAGAGCAGAGAAAGCAGCACGGCATTGGAGATTCATTATGGAGCGATCAGTTTGGCCTTTTCTGTAACGACAATGGGACTGTTTCCGGAGAGGCCTTCGTGCAAACCACAACCTAAGACCGCAAAAGAACTTGTCAGTCGCGGTGACGCCTACCAAAATGGTGAAAAAGAGGATTTAAACCGTGCGATTCAAGACTACAATCAAGCTATCTCACTTGATCCGAAAGACGCCGAAGCTTACAACAGTCGCGGAAATGCCTACTTCAAGAAAGGTGATCATGGCCGTGCGATTCAAGACTACAGTAATGCGATTTCGCTCGAATCGAAAGCTCCTGTCGCCTACCAAAACCGGGCCAAAGCCTATCGCGTCCTCGGTAAGAACGAGCTCGCTGATGCGGATGAGAAGAAAGTTCAAGAGTTTTACTTCAATCGTGGGCTTGCCTTTTACAATCAACGCAATTATTCCCGGTCCATAGAAGATTTCACAAAGGCTATTGCACCTGGCCCAAAGTTTGCTGATGCTTACTACTATCGCGGCCTTGCCTACATTAATCGACGCGATTATTCCCGAGCCATTCAAGATTTCACAGAAGCCCTTTCACTCAATCCAAAAAGTGCTGACGCTTACAACAATCGCGGACTTGCCTATTACGCGAAGGGTGAGTTAGACCGTGCTACTCAAGATTTCGGAGACGCCATATCACTCAATCCGAAGTCTGTCCAAACTTACATCTTTCGCGGAACGATCTATATTCGCAATGGCGATTATGACCGTGCTATTCAAGATTTCAACCAAGTCATTTCACTTGATCCGAAGAATGCAGAAGCTTACAGCAATCGCGGCGTTGCCTACCGAAACAAAGGCGAATTAGACCGCGCGATTCAAGATTTCACAGAAGCCCTTTCACTCAATCCAAAAAGTGCTGACGCTTACAACAATCGCGGACTTGCCTACTACAATCAACGCGAGTATTACCGAGCCATTCAGGAGTTCAGTCAAGCTATCTCACTCAAACCGAAGAATTCGGAGGCTTACAACAATCGCGGAAGGGCGCATTACGCCAATAGCAATTATGACGGAGCTATTCAAGACTTCAGTAGTGCCATCTCTCTCAAACCAAAGGTTGCTGACGCATACACCAATCGCGGCCTGGCCCATCAGGCGAAAGGTGAGCTAGATCGCGCTATTCAGGATTTTGACGAAGCTATTTCACTCAATCCAAAGAGTGCTGACGCTTACAACAATCGCGGACTTGCGTACGATAAGCACCGCGAGCATTACCGTGCGATTCAGGATTTCACACAAGCCCTTTCACTCAATCCAAAGAGTGCCGACGCTTACAACAATCGCGGACTTGCCTATTACGGGCTAAGCGATTATGACCATGCTATTGAAGATTTCAAGCAAGCCATTTCACTTGAGCCGAAGTTAGCTGAATCACTTAAGCCGAAGTTAGTTGACGCCTACAACCACCGCGGAGTTGCTTACTACTTTTCTAAGCGTGAGTATGACCGTGCCATCCAAGATTTCACAGAAGCTATTTCACTTGATCCGAAATATGCCCTTGCCTACCAAAATCGAGCCAAAGTCTCTTGCAAAATCAGTAAGAAGAAGCTAGCTGAGGCGGACGAAAAAAAAGCTAAAGAGTTAAGCAGGCAAAAGCCTTGATTCGATTCAGTGTTGGCGTTTGAAAGGAAGACGGGAGCTTGATTCAGCTGATCTTAACGGTAGTTTGGTTCGCGTATAGAGCGTCGAAAGCCGGACGAAGCATCCTGCTTTGGTCACTGGCGGCGCTTCTCTACATGGGCATGGTGAAAATCCTGTTCGTGCTGCTAGCGGTCAACGCGAGCTTCACGTCAGCAGACCAAGTAACTATTTTCGTGGTCTTTCAACTTGTCGCATCCGTGTGCGGAGCAATTTTTATCGGGCTCATGATCCGGAAGCCTGACGAAGTGCCAGCAGCAATACCTAAGTGGGAATGCCGAGAATGCGGTTGGAAGGACAACAGCGACGACGACACACACTGCTGGAACTGTGGTGCCGAAAGGATGGTTCCGGCCCGCTGACGTGCCCATCCCGAAGACTACGCCCATGACAGAAGAACCGTGTTGTCATTCCCGACCCGCTATGAGAGGACAACGACCATGAAAAGATTTCTCGCGGTTTTGTTGTCAATGTTCCTGCTGAACGCCGTGGCGTCTGCACAGAAATTTCCTGACTATCCGGTTCGGAGCGCGTCCCAGTATTCGTCTTGCCAGACCAAGAACGGAATCCGAGTAGCCATCGAACCTGTCGGAGAGAAGGATAAGCAGAAGAAACATTTTGGCACAAGCTTCGAATCTCAAGGTCTCCTTCCCGTCCTGGTGGTCCTGGAGAATGATTCCGCAAGTAGCAGTTTGCTGCTGCAGAGAGACTTGGTCACATTCCGCATCGAGGACGATCAGACGAAAGGCTATTCTGGCGGAGCCGCCTCTGTTAGATCAAAGACTGGTGAAGTTGTGGCAGTAGCGGGAGCTGGTGGTCTCGTTATGTTCATCGGGCTCAAGATGATCGCGGGGGCCAGTGAAGTCAAACAAAATATCCTGGTGAAGGAGTTAAGGAGCCAGACGATAGCGCCTGGCAAAGCGGGCAGCGGTTTCCTTTATTTGCCGGTTGGCAAACCTCGCAAAGAGAAACGCAAGGGCACGTTGATGGTAGCGGTCTCTTTGGACGACAAGGATGAAGCCATTCGATTCACTTTCGATCTGGAAGTTCCAAATGAGAAATGAAAGATGAGGAGTTAGCCCAATGAATAATCTTCTCTCGTTAGCAGCCGCAGTTTTTTTCTTGGCGCCATCTTTAGCTCAAGAACCTACGAAGCAAAGCCCTGACTCCAAGTACGCACTCGAAGCCATCCTGGTCTCGCCTCCAGAAGTCTGCTCAGCGGAATCTAAAAAGGGAAACTGGGTTATCGGAAAGGAGAAGTACGACGTCGGAGAGTTAATGTGCCCAGCCGCGGAGTCGGTGGTCAAGCAAATGTTTGAGAAATACACGCGGGTTGAGACCGTTCCCGAAAAGGGCAGTACGCCCGGCAAAGTCGTCCTTACATTTCGGTTCGTTGACTTGGAAGCAACAAGAACGGCAACCGCTTTCGGCAAACGAAAAATGGTTCTGCTCATGGAGTGGACCGCGACGGACGAGTCAGGAAAGGTTTTTTGGATCCAAACCGTCGAGGGAAACGCAAAGGAAAAGACCGGAAATCTCTTTACGGCGGGCAAGCACAAAAAGAAGATGATCGAGTCGATTAAGAAGGACTTGATTCTCAAGTCAGCTGAGGCGATGAGACAGTCTCCGGAGTTTCAGAAACTCGCGAAGAAAGCCCACTGAGGACGGCCGTCTCTCTTCAGAAAATGTTTTGAACCGCTTCGATTGGCGGCACGCGTGTGGGGCTAAAACCGAAAAGCGATTCGTGGGACACCTGCGCCAGCACAACTGGACAGACACAGTGCTGGACCAGGCAGAATGTTTGCTGCTCTCTTCGATGTCCGCACTGATGAGGACACTCTGCCTGAAGATACGACGCAAGCCGCCGGCTAATGAACGTAGAATGACCGCCTTGATGTGGGCAGCGGGTGAGGGTCCTCCCAACAAGTCTTGCACAATTGCCACGCGGCCGCTGCCCGCCGCCCACATTAGTGCAGTCCATTCATCCTCGCCTTTCGCATTCCCTTCCCGAGACTCCGTTCGGGCGGTTGGTGATTCAGTCGAGCGACTACAGCGATTGAAGTTTGAGGCTGCGATGCGGCATACATCAAGGCCGTCCAATCTTCTTCATTCTTCATGTTCGCATCCGCATCTTTGTTTAGCAGGTTCTGCACGACTACCGTGTGGCCCCCGCTTGCCTTGCTCCGCTGTCTTGAGTGAGACCTCGATAAGATGATGTAAAGATGATGTAATTATGTAAGTGGACCTAGTCTGACCAGGCAAGACTTTGACGGCTACCGGTTCGGTAAATATTGGTTTATTTGACTTGGTGAGACTTGGTTGAAAGCAGTTTTGGGGATTTTAAGTCCGTAGCGTCTGCCATTCCGCCACCCCGGCAGTGCCCGCAAAAATAGCACGGCACCAAACAGCCGACAAACGGATCACGTAAGTCCAAAGTCCAAGGTCCTAGGTCACATGGCGGGAGAAAGACCTTGGACCAGGGACGTTGAAGGTTTTCTAAATGCTCCGTGGTAACCAGACTCGCCGCGCCGCTCGGCTTTAGGCTGCGAGTTTCGTTGGCAATCGAAAGCACAAGGTAAAGTTTGAACTTTAAATGGGGCGGGCGTCTTCACGTTGATCCTGTAGAGGTGTAGAATCATTCCTACAAGGTAGATCAAGCGCCGCAGCTGATTCGTCACAAGAAATGACTGAAGAGCAGGAAGTTTTCCTCGAACATATCCAGAAGAAAGGCCTCAAGCGCACCACTCAGCGCGACTTGATTCTTGATATCTTTCTGCGAACTGAAGCACACCTGTCCAGTGAAGATCTCTACCGCCTCGTCAAACTGGAAGACCCAAGCATCGGGCAAACCACTGTCTACCGGACGTTGAAGTTGCTCGCAGAAGCTGGACTGGCGCGCGAGGTGCGCTTTGGCGACGGCGTTACCCACTACGAACATAACTACAAACACCAGCATCACGATCATATGATCTGTTCGGAGTGCGGCCGGATCATCGAATTCTTTTCGGCAGAGCTGGAGGCGATCCAGGACGCGATGGCGGCTAAGCACCGCTTCCAGGTGACTCAGCATCTGCTGCGAATTATCGGCATTTGCGCCGAGTGCCGGCGCGCGATGAAAGAAGCTGAGAAGGCCTCCACGCACGGAAGCGTCCGACAAGCTACTGCCAAGGCACAGTAATCACTCGTCCGTCACACCCTCCAGCTACACGATCTGAGGCCCGAAGGGCCGGAAGTCAATAGCCATGCCCGTGAGGGCGTGGACGAGATGGGTCCCGATATTCCTTTGAGGCCCGAATGGGCCGGCACAACCCACTGTGCTCAAGGGTCGCACTTCGCTTCTGTCGCACCTTTGGCGCTCATCTATTTTTCATATGTGATCCACGCCTTTACGGGCGTGGCTATTCAATGACGGCCCTTCGGGCCTCTTCTGCCGTTTTTGCGTTTTGGCTCGATCACAGTGTAACTTGCGGGTGATGTCTTTACCCGTACAGTGCCGCCAGTCGCGCGAGTGTTTAAAGAAGTCTGCACTCCCGTCGTGCTTGTTCGCGTCTTTGCTGTTCTTAACGGGATGTCCTAAAGACGACTCACCACCGCGCGCACGTATCGGAACTTCGAACCGTTCTACCGAAGCAAGTCCGGTTGTCCCCGGCGCGGTTGCGTTCAACGGCGAGCGCGCGATGGATCATGTTAAGAAGCAGATGGACATTGGCCCGCGCATCCCAGGTTCGCCTGAACTGGCGATGACCCGCGATTACATTCTTCGTTACCTCAAGACTTCGGGCTTGAATGTAAAGACTGATGAGTTTAGTGCCACGACTCCGTTTGGTGAAAAGAAGATGGTTAACCTCGCCGCCGAAGTCCCCGGCGAGTCGAAAGATGTGATCATGATCGCCAGCCATTACGACTCAAAGTTTTACAAGGACATGCGTTTCGTTGGCGCTAATGATCCGGGAACCTCCGTCGCAACTCTAATGGAGCTGGGGCGAGTGTTGGGAGCGAGCCAGCAGAAGCCGAAGCTGACTTACTGGCTGGTATTCTTTGATGGCGAGGAATCTTTGTGCGAAGACTGGGAGCAATGTCAGAATCCCAACCCGACCGACCCAAAGAACCCGCTGCCTGATAATACCTATGGCAGCCGTCGTTACGTTTCCAGGCTTCGCGAGAACGGAGATTTACCCCGCGTCCGCGCCTTGATACTGCTGGACATGATGGGATCAAAGAACCTCGAGTTGGGTCGGGAAGCGATGAGCAGCAAATGGCTACAGGATATTCTTTGGCAAACGGCGCGGGACCTGGGCTATGGAAAGTTTTTCCTGGATCGTCCTGAGAACGTTGGTGGAGATGATCATCAACCATTCCTTGAAGCCGGGATCGATTCGCTGGATCTGATTCAACTTAACACTTACCCCTATTGGCACAAGGCTAATGACACTCTGGATAAGGTGTCTGCGGAAAGCATGAAGGTGGTTGGCGACGTCGTGTTAGCGAGTTTGCCGAAGATCGCTGAGCGAGTGCAGGGAAGGCAGCCAATCCCGACCCCGTCTCCGACGCCTGCGATTCCAGAATGACCGGCTCCGGAATTATATCTTCAAACTATAGCCCGCAACTTTTCATCAACTGCCTTACCCACTTCGCTGCACCGTGACGCATTCGCTTCTCCAATCAAGTCGTAGGTAAGCGTCTTGCCTTCGCTCAGGAGGGAAGCCACGGCAGCTTCGACCTTTTCCGCCGCCCGCTGCAATCGCTCGTCTTCGTGTCGCGTACCCAGCCACTCCAGCATCATCTGCATCGCCAGAATCGCGGCGAGGGGATTCGCTTTGTCCTTTCCGGCGTGTTTGGGCGCGCTCCCATGAATCGGCTCAAACATCGCGTGCTCGTCGCCAATGTTGCCGCCAACCGCCAGCCCTAATCCACCGGCTGTGGTGGCTCCGTTGTCGCTGATGATGTCCCCAACCAGGTTGGGCCCAACGACCACGTCGTACCATTCAGGGTTGCGAATCTGCCATTGACAAAAGGCGTCAACGTAAGCGTAGTCGAGTTTGAGGTCAGGGAACTCGCGGGTGCCGATTTCACGAAACACGTCGCGAAAGAAGCGGTGGGCGCCGATAATGTTTGACTTATCGACGCAAGTGACCTTGTGCATCTTGCCGCGGCGTCGAGCCAGATTGAAGGCGTAGCGAGCGACGCGTTCAGTCGCCTGGCGCGTAATCCGGATCGGCGTCACCTGACCGTCGGGAATTGGATTGGTCTCGCCCGTGTAAGCATCTTCGGTGTTCTCGCGGATTACTACATAGTTAACTTTTTCCGGCTCCCAAACCTGTTTCAATTCACCATGAATCTTGTGCTTGACTCCGGGATACAGTTTGACCGGACGGACATTCGCATAAAGACCAAGCTTCTGCCGGTTAAGAATCACCTGAGCGAAACCTGCCAACTGCGGTTCCGGATAGGGCTTCCCGGGCTTGGTGAAAACCGTTTTGCCGTCAACCTCGTGTCCCACGGCGCCCAGCAAGACGGCATCGGCAGCTTCGCACTTTTCAAAGGAACCCTTAGGCCATTCGATTTCGTGTTCGGCGTAGTAGTGGCCGCCACACGGAATCTCTTCGACCTGAAAATCGATTTGAAATAATTCACCTGCGGTGTTTAATACATTGAGCGCACATGATAGGACCTCGGGTCCGATTCCATCACCAGGCAGCGCTACGATGTAATAGGATTGTTTTGGTGGCATTGTTGTTTTTGAAAACGTTGACTATAAGCGAGGTCGTGAGGAATCGACAAGAACACCCTTTACGGTATCACGCCGATTTGCGGAACAGGGTCGCGAATCCGCGTACAGGGTCGGTTTGGAATCTTGCGAGCGCGACTACTTAGCGGATCAACTGTCGGGTGACCTCCCGCAGGGAACTGCAAAACCTTGGTGAATCATCATCCGCCCATCGTAATCATCCGAAGTTGACACCAGCATCCGGCGCTACCGCGCTCGGTTCTCTACTCGTCTCTGATTTACGAGACTGATCTACTACGCGAATCCGGTCGTGCTATTCTGACTTCAGTCAAGATGCTAGAATACTTAGGCCACAAACCAGCAAGCCAGGCCATAGAGAAGGCGGTCCGCGAATCGATTTCCAACAATGAGACGACGCGCGATCTTGGCGGCAATCGTTCGACTGAACAGGTTGGCTCGGCGATTTTGGAGAGATTAGTTCGTCTGTCCGATAAACTTTTTTAGTCTCTGAAGTAAGTTAGCGACAACTCCTTGGAGTGCGGCGACCTGTCGCCGCTTTGGCCGGTCGGGACCCCTGGTTAGCTTGAAAACGATTGCAGGAATAGGGCGTCAAGCCGCCCTGGGCCAAAGCTGTGAAGCGGGGTCCCCAGCCGGGCAGCCCGGCTGGGGTGCTTGTCAGGTCACAGCACTCCAAAGGAGTTGCCTCGGGCATTAGTCATGACCACAATCCAAAGAAAATTCGCAATGAGGCTAGGCGCGGGGTTTGTCGTCGTTGCGGCGTTTGTTGCCGTCTTGTTCGTCTTACGCGCCGTGCCGATCTTCGCAGGTGGACTTGCCGCTTTAGGTTTGCTGATTGTCCTTGCGTTCAGGATTCGTGCGAACCGCAGGACAAAAGTGATTTTTGGTTTCTACGTTGCCGCCAACGAGATTCTTGTTGATGGCGACAAGAGCCGTTATCACTTTGAAATTGCGGAAGTCATCAAGACTGGGGAAAGAATCGTCAGGTCAATGCCTGATTCGCCGCCTTTGAGCCGCTTCGCGCTGGGCGCTCTCCACTGTTCAATCGGCGATCACAATGCCGCAGTCGAACAACTTGGCTTCGCGGCCGAAGAAGAAGTTCTGAAAGAGAGTCGACACTCAACTCCGTCGCGACAGTTGCGTCGCTACGTCGCAAAACTCCGTCGCATCGAACGCCGGCCAAAGCGGTATGCAAAGATCAACGCCGCGATTGCGAGCCTGGAGCGAATGCATCAGGAACGCGCAGCGCGACTGCTCGCTGAGAGTCAGCAGCAACTGAAGAGAATGGTTGAGGCTTACGAAGGCGAGATGTCGGAACAGATCCGTTCACCGCGCAGAGACTTGCCGATCTCCAACAGCCGCTCGCTGAAGTCGATTACCGCTCCGCCAACAATCTCGGAAGTTCTGAACGAAGTCTACCAGGAAGAGCCCAAGGCTTCCTGACTAAGAGTAACCCAAACTGTTAGTTTGCGGTTCGATGAGAGCTAAAGTACCGGTCCGCAAACTAACTTTTGCGTTACAACCAGGTGTCCAACCATTTGTTCGAAACGCTCACAGCCGAAATCATCGCGATAGGTTCGGAGCTGCTTGCTCCCGATCGCAGCGATACCAATAGTCTTTGGCTCACCGAAAAGCTCAACAGCATCGGCATCGAGGTAAAACTAAAAACAATCGTTGGCGATGACGACGCGCGCCTGGAAGAGGCAATCAAGGACGCGATTCGGCGCTCGAAGGTTGTGATTACTACGGGCGGACTCGGCCCAACCGAAGACGACGTGACACGCAAGGTCGCAGCCCGCGCACTTGGCCGGCGACTGCTTCTCGACGAGTCAATTCTCGCCGAGTTGCGCGAGAAATTTCGCAGCTTTGGTCAGGTAATGCCGGAACGGAACTCGCGCCAGGCGATGGTGATCGACGAGTCGGAGGTCTTGCCTAATCCCAACGGCAGCGCACCGGGTTTGTTCATCGATCACGACGGCGTCGCTATCGTGCTGCTGCCGGGGCCGCCGCGCGAAATGAAGCCGATGTTTGAAAACCACGTGATGTCGAAACTTGTCGGCAGAGCGGGTTCTATAAAAGTCGTTAGGCGGATGCTGCGCGTTGCCGGACTGGGCGAGTCGGCAGTTGACGAAAAAATTGCGCCGATCTACACGCAGTACGAAAACCCGCAGACGACAATTCTTTTCAATCGGAGCGAGGTTGAAGTTCACCTGACAGCGCGCGGCCGAACTGAAGCAGAAGCCGACGCTTTACTTGACCGCTTGTCCGAGCAGTTGGAGGAACGACTGGGTGATGCCATCTTCTCGTTTGCGGGCGAGAAAATGGAAGAAGTCGTTGGTTTGAAGCTGACGGTAGGAGGCTACACGTTGTCAGTCGCCGAAAGCTGCACCGGCGGATTAATTGCGGAACGCCTGACGAATGTTCCCGGTTCGTCGAAGTACTTTATCGAGGGAGTTATTGCCTATTCGAATGACGCTAA
>JBOGOP010000102.1:0-16970 GCA_050747225.1 Pyrinomonadaceae bacterium | reverse complement strand
GGTAAAGCCTGGTCGCCGTTTGAAAAATCGGATGACCTTGTTTGAGGCCCGGATGCGAAGGGGAGAGCGCATCCGGGCCTTCAACAGTTTATTCGGCTACTTCGGATATCGAGACAGGATTTACACGATTAACAAGATTCGACGGTAACAGTCTTGTTTTTGCAATCCTGTTCATCCCCTGAATCCTCTGATCTTACAATCTATCCGGTCCTGGGTCATTTCGTCGGCGAAGGCGAAGGCTCAGTCAAATCAATTCGAGCGTAGAAGATATTCGTCTGTTTTGTTTTCTCATCTTCAGCCACGATGATCGCAAGCCCTTCCTTCTTTGCACCTTCCTGCCGCTGAAAGAGGCAGACCGCGCCCTGGTTCTTCTGATCCTCAGTGTCGCCGAAGCATCCCTTCTGATTGGGGGTCCATCCGGCTGCCTTCATTAGATCCACAGTATAAAAGTCCTTTACGTCCTGCGCGCTCCTGGGTGTAATAAAAGCGATGAAATTGATCTTGCCCTGCATCGCGGCGCGCAGCATCAGCCTTACTCCGAGTGGAATGGCCAGGTCGGCTTTAGTCGCGCCGGCAAAGGGTGGTACGTCCGGCCAGAGACTATTGACCGTGCCGGCCTTTTCGCCGCCGGTAAGCGATTCCACCATGCGGCAGGAAACAACTAAGCCGAAAAGAAGCAGGAGAGCGAAGATCGTGGTTGCCTTTTGGCCGACCGTTCTTGAGTTTGTGTGCATAGCGTCCTCCGGTGCGAAGACTATAGTTGATTTCGACAGCGCGATTCAAAACTTTGGAGTGCGGTGGCAATCCCGACTCGTCGGGAGACACCGCTTTAGATTGGTGGGGCAGTGACACATCCAAAAGCGCCGTCGCCGCTCCGCTCTGCCGGCGCGCCCCAAAATCTCGCCGCGGTCTTTGGACAAAATCCCGGCCGTTCGCTTAAGGTATTCCTTCGTTTCCACCCAAATAACGAGACTTTTCTAAGCCTTTTCATGTTCCCTTCAGTCAACCGATGAACCGCAAACCTTCGCGAGCCAGAAAGTTCTTCGCAAAGCTACTTCTGATCTTCATAGGGTTCACGATAGGTGGGGTTATAGCAGAGATTGCCCTGCGCGTGGGGGGCTATTCTTATCCGGAGTTTTATCAACGAGATGAGGTTCGGGGCGTTTCACTTCTGCCCGGCGCCGAAGGCTGGTATCGCAAAGAGGGTTTAGCCTACGTTCGCATCAACAGCGACGGGCTGCGCGATCGGGAACACACGATTACAAAACCGGAAGGCACTTTTAGGATCGCGGTCATTGGTGATTCTTACTGTGAGGCCTTTTCAGTTTCCCTCGAGCAAGCCTTCTGGTCCGTGATGGGAAAGAAACTTGAGGAGTGCGGCGCCTTCCCGAGAAAAAGGATTGAAGTCATCAACTTTGGCGTTTCCGGTTATGGAACTGCCCAGGAACTACTAACCTTGCGTGAAAAAGCCTGGAGGTATTCTCCTGACCTGGTGCTGGTGGCGGTAACTACCAATAACGACATCACAGATAATTCTCGCGTTCTAAAACGAACTGATGACATTCCCTACTTTACGTACCAGGGCAGTCAACTAATCCTTGACGACTCTTTCAAGAACTCACGCGCATTTCAGTTCAGCTACTCCAGAGTCGGGCGTTTGGGTAGTTGGCTGCGCACACATTCACGACTAATCCAGGCTATCACGCAGGGGCACCGTGGCTTCAGGGTTCTACTCGCGTCGTGGCGTGCGAAACGGTCTAGTGATGTGCAGACTGCAGCACCCTCGCTGGCGAACTCGGCTGAAACCAAAACAAAGCCAGAGAAATCTGACTTGTTTGCGCGTTCGGAAGAACTCGGCACTGACAACCTTATTTATCTTGAACCGAACAATGCGGTGTGGAATGATGCATGGCGCGTAACTGAAGGGCTGATAGCGCAGATGAGGGACGAAGTGACGAAGGGTGGCGCGAAGTTTGTCGTAGTCACGCTTAGCAACGGTCCGCAGGTACTCCCTGATGCAAAATTGCGCGAAGCTTTCAAGAGCCGCTTCGGAATAACCGATCTGTTCTACCCGGATAACCGGATCAAATCGTTAGGCGCACGTGAGGGCATTCCGGTGATCGTGCTGGCTCCCGAGCTGCAGGATTTTGCTGAACATAACAACGTATTTCTCCACGGATTTGGGAAGAACATCGGTAACGGCCACTGGAACGCGACGGGCAACCGCGTGGCGGGCGAACTAATAGCGAAAAAAATCTGCGAAGGTGGGCTTCTCAAATAGCGCGGCCGCCGCAGTTCTGCTAGAAGAGTTCTGTTAGAAATAGACCTATCAACTGTTTCGGAGAGCGGAATGCACTACTACGACAACGTACTGGGACTAATCGGCCACACGCCGCTGGTGAAGCTCAACAGGTTGACGCGCGACATAAAGGCGCTTGTGTTGGCGAAGATGGAAAATCTGAACCCAGGCTTCTCAGTTAAGGACCGCATCGGCATTTCGATGATTGAGGCGGCCGAGCACGAAGGCAAGTTGAAACCAGGTGGAACAATCGTAGAGGCAACGTCCGGCAACACCGGAATTGGGCTGGCGCTCGCAGCTGCAGTCCGGGGCTACAAATGCATTTTCGTGATGACTGACAAAGCGTCGGTAGAGAAGTCACGCTATCTGAAAGCCCTCGGAGCCGATGTCGTGATCACGCCGGTGTCAGCCAAACCCGGAACGCCCGATCACTACGTGTCTACCGCGCAGAGAATTGCGAAGGAGACGCCGAATTCATTTTATCCCGATCAGTATTCGCATCCGGCCAACCCGGAAGCCCACTACCGCACGACGGGTCCCGAAATTTGGGAACAAACTGACGGCAAAATCACACACTTCGTCGCCGGGATAGGGACTGGTGGCACGATCTCTGGTACGGGAAGATTTCTCAAGGAACAGAATCCCAACATCAGAGTAGTTGGTGCCGATCCGTATGGCTCGATATTCAAAACCTACAAAGATACGGGAAAGATAATCGAGACTACGCCGTACCTCGTCGAAGGGATCGGCCAGGAAGTGGTTCCGCCCAATGTGCACATGCAATACATAGATGAGGTAATCAACGTCAGCGATGGTAAGTCGTTTGAATTATCGCGGCAGTTAGGCCGTACCGAAGGCATTTTCTGTGGCGGCTCGAGCGGAACGAATCTGGCAGCGGCGCTTCGAGTCGCCCGCGATCTGGATGAAGACGCCGTCGTCGTTTTCATCATCTGCGACACGGGTGAGCATTATCTGACGAAACATCACTCGGATGAATGGCTGAAATCGAAGCGTTTGCTCGAACCCCAGAGGATGACGGCTGGATTGATCAGCGGCACGAAAGCCGTGAATGCTCCGCAGTCGCTGGTGTCGGTCGCGCCGCCAGACAAACTCAGCGAAGCGCTCGCGAAGATGAACGAGCTTGGTCTTACGCAAATACCTGTGCTTGAAGAGGGACACCCAGTCGGAGCATTGCGTGAGAATCGCGTGCTGTCGAAGGTGGTGCGTAACCGGCATTTACTCGAGGCGCCCGTAAGCGAGGTGATGGAAGCGAGCTTCCCGACCGTGGATGTTGACGCGAGCGCTCAGGAAGTGACGCAGCAACTACAGAGCAGTCCCGCGGTGTTGGTTGAAGAGTATGGTCGCATCATCGGGATCATCACGCGACATGATGTGCTGGATTTGAAACTGGGAAATACAGGAGCGTTGAGTTAAGCGTTTGTCTTGGAAAGTTGAAGCAATTCAAGTTCAACGAGCCTGCGGTAGCAGGCGGAAGCGTAAAGCCCAGGGTGGAGCGAAGCGTAACCCTGGGTTAACAGGCGAAAAAAAATACAGCCCGCGAATGCGGGCGACAGAGGTTGGTTCAGCAGTCTGCCGCCCGGCTTCGCGGGCTAGGATCATTTGTTGTGTGCGGTCTCAGGGTTCCGCTTCGCTTCACCCGGGGCTTTACGCTTCCGGCTGCTACCGCAGGCTGGTTGAAGTCTTCAACTGCCAAAACAAGAGAGAATAAAACCCTTCCTGACCTGCGAATTTGCATGCGTTGTGAGCTACATGCGTTTGCACTCCTTCTGAACTACATGCGTTCGTAGAAACGTGCGATCAGACTTGGCTCAAGTTCTCTGGATCCCACCGGCTGAAAACCTTCCAGATAATGCACCGGCACAAACGCGTCAGCGTCTTCAATCGTCAACGGCACTTCGGTGACGATCCACTTCTCGAGGTAGGGAAGGAACGATCGATACACCTGCTCACCTCCGATGACATACAAATCGCCCTCCAAATGTTTCGCCCGGGAAAGAACTGAATCGACGTCTCGCAGAACCAGCACGGAGCCTTGTGGTTCAACCACAGACCGCCGGCTCAAGACAATGTTCAGCCTATTGGGTAGCGGGTTTTTCAAACTTCGCCACGTGTTGTGGCCCATTACTACCGTGTTTCCCGTCGTTGTCTCTTTGAAGAACTTCATGTCGGCAGATGAGTGCCACGGCAGTTTCCCGCCTTTGCCAATCGCACCATTTCTATCTACCGCGACAATTCCGATGATCATAAAAGTAGGACAGACATTCCTGTCTGTCATTTCGTCAATGAATAGGTTTAGCTTGCGCTAGAGAGGACAGACAGGAATGTCTGTCCTACACTGCGACCGCGGCTACGATCTTTCCGTGTGATTGATAACCCACCAGCTTCAGATTCTCGTAACGCATATCGACTAAACCCTTCAGCCCGCGTAACGGTGTGGCATCGTCAGTAATCTCCAAACGCGGCAGTGGGAACGGCTCGCGCCCCAGCAGTTCTTCGACCTGCTCAAGATGATTCTGGTAGATGTGGTAGTCGCCGAGCGTATAAACAAACTCGCCAACCTCGAGCTCGCAAACGTGCGCGATCAGGTGCATTAGCAACGCGTAAGAGCTGATATTGAAGGGCACGCCAAGGAAGGCGTCAGCAGAGCGTTGATAGAGTTGGCAATGCAACACGCGGCCATCCACTTTGAATTGAAACAAGGTGTGGCAAGGCGGCAAGTCAACCTTATCGGCCTGGCGCGGATCCCAACCAGTTACTATCAAGCGGCGCGAGTTGGGATTTGTCTCAATCCCTGTGATGAGATTCGCTATCTGATCGACCCCGTTGCGCTCGGGATAGTCTCCACCGAAAGACCGCCAGAGATAGCCATAGACCGGCCCAAGATCTCCCGCCTCGCGTTGGAAGCGTTGGGTGTGTTCCTCATCAGCCCACTCAGCCCAGATGTCGACGCCCCTCGCACGCAAGTTAGCTTCGTTAGTGTCGCCCGAAAGAAACCAGAACAATTCTTCGGCAATCCAGCGAAAGGGAATTTTCTTTGTTGTTACAATCGGAAATCCCTCGCGCAGATCAAAACGCGCTTGGTAACCAAAGTGCGAAATGGTGCCGACTCCGGTGCGGTCGTGATGCTCGCTGCCGTTTGCGAGAATTGATTTCAGGAGATCGTGGTATTGTTTCATCGAACACTTTCGACCGGATTTACAGGATGAACAGGATTACTGGGTTGGAGCACAAATCCCTTGCAGTCATCTTGTGAATCCTGTTGATCTTGTCTATAGCTGTTGTTTGTCAGTATAACTTTGCTCCTGCTCATTAGGTAAGCATGAAACAATACAATCTTTGCTTTCTTGGCTTCGGGAATGTTGGACGCGCGCTGGTGCGTCTTTTTGTGGCGAAGTCGGTCGAGTTGCGGGAGCAGTACGGGATCGAGTTTCGTGTGGCCGGCGTCGCCAGCCGGCGCATCGGCTGGCTTGCTAACAGCGACGGATTCGACGTGGCGACGCTGCTCGCGGATCCAACCAGCGTCGAACAATCGCCTGCCGACAACATTGGCAGTTGGTTACAGGCGGCGCGGCCTGATGTGGTGTTCGAGACAACGTCACTAAATCCGGATTCAGGGCAGCCGGCGATCGATCATCTGCGCGCCGTCCTGAACTCGGGTGCGCACGCGATCACTGCAAACAAGGGCGTGCTTGTTCACGGGTATCAAGAGCTCGCCGAACTCGCGCGCGCGCAGGGCAAGCGACTTCTTTTTGAATCAGCTGTGCTCGATAGTGCGCCGGTTTTCTCGCTTTTTCGGGAAACGCTACCTGCGGCCAGGCTGCGAGGATTCAGCGGACTGTTCAGCTCAACCACGAACGTGATCATCGAGACCATGGAGGCGGGCCGCTCGTTTGAAGAAGGACTGAAAACCGCGCGGGAGTTGGGTGTTACCGAAACTGATGCGAGCCATGACATCGACGGCTGGGACGCGACGGTTAAGGTTTGCGCGCTGGCCAGCGTGCTCATGGGTATCCCTTTGAAACCAGTCGAAGTAAATCGCGAAGGCATTCGCGATTTGACTAACCGACAAGTGCAGGCCGCTCGCGCGGAAGGCAAGCCGTACAAGCTAGTGGCGCGCGCGAAGCTGGGGGGCGACGGCAGGCTCGTGGCCACCGTGAGGCCCGAGCAGATTGCCGCCAGCGATCCGCTCGGCAATGTCAGAGGAACTTCCCTGGCGATTCATTTTGAGTTGGATATGATTCCGGGGTTGACGATTACGTCCCACCGCCCGAACCTGCAGAGCACTGCTTACGGATTACTCGCCGACTTCATCAATGCGGTTAAGAACTAAGTCGAAAGTCGAAAGTCGAAAGTCCAAAGTCGAAATACCGCTCAGTAGTTCAGAGTTCAACCTTCAGGTTGTAAGTGAGTAGCAAGCTGATGCTCGTACTCTGAACTACTGAGCGGTATTTTGACTTTGGACGTTAGACGTTGGACTTTCGACTAATTTGCTATCTCGCTCACGCCTTCGATCAGGCGATCGATTTCGTCTTCCGTCGTATAGCAAGCGCACCCCGCGCGCACGAGGCCTTCATCCCCAAGCCCTAACCGTTCGACGACGCTGGCCGCATAAAAATCGCCGTGCGAAAGAAACAGTCCGCGCATGGCGAGCCGGCGCGAGACTTCGGTTGACGCCACGCCCTCTACCGTAAAGCCAACGGTCGGCGTCCTTGGCAAGCCCGGGGCGGGCCCATATAGCCTTACTCCTTTCAAGGTAGCCAGTCCATCCCACAATCTTCGTGTCAGCTTCGAGCTTTGGGCGTGCAATCCAGCATAAGCCGCGGCTAACTGCGCGCGTCGCGACGGTCCACTTGCAAGCGAGGCGAGAAAGTCTACCGCAGCCCCGGCGCCAATCATCCCTTCCTGATTCTGCGTTCCCGTCTCAACATTCTCGGGCGCCGCATCGGGAGCGGGAATAAGTTTAGGGAAGTCGATCGACTCCAGCAGAGCATGCTTGCCAAACAGCACGCCGACGTGCGGCCCATAAAACTTGTAAGCCGACAAGGCCAGAAAGTCGCAGTCGAGAGTCTGAACATCAACGAGCGCGTGCGGCGCGTAATGGACCGCATCCACAAACACCAGGGCGCCGACAGATCGCGCCAGCGCGACCGCTCGGTCCACGTCGTTGATAGCTCCGAGCGCATTTGAAGCCGCGCCAATCGCGATTAACTTTGTCTGCTTCGTTACCAACTGCTCGAAGTTATCCCAATCCAATTGGCCCGTTTCGGGAACCATCCTTGCGGTTTTCACAAGAACCCCGCGTTCGACCGACAGCCGCCGCCAGGGCGCCACGTTCGCGTGATGATCCAGTTCAGTGACAATGATTTCATCGTCATTTCCATATTGCTGTCCCAAAGCGCGCGCCAGGTGAAAGGTAAGAGTCGTCATGTTGGCGCCAAACGCGATCTCGCTTGGCGAAGCATTTAGGAGATCGGCGCAAATCTGGCGCGCCTCGGCAAGGGCGGCGTCTGTTTCTTCGCTGGTCGGGTACGCCCAATGAGTGTTGGCGTTGTGGCGGTAGAGGTAGTCGTTCATGGCTTCGACCACTTGTCGCGGCACTTGCGTCCCGCCAGGGCCGTCGAAATAGGCGACGGGAAATCGATTGTGAACGCGCTCGAGCGCAGGGAAGCAGGCGCGTATCTCCGCCGTCTCAGCTAATGTCAGGGGTTTTGGGGATGTAGTTGTCATTTAGTGGTTTCGACTCATCGTAGCATTCCAGCAACGTGGGCATGAAGCCAGTACCCACCCGCGTACTGATGCAGTTTGACTTTCGTGTGACATGAGGTCAGTACCACATCGCAGTAGCGGGTGGGTTAGATTTTGCACCTCATAGCGTTAACACTGGAAATCGGCGCAGTCTGGTTCCGAATCTGTTGCCCACCCGCTTGTATGTTAAGCGCATGCAAGTTAGAAAGTGTTTATCGGCTGTGCCAATCGCCGGCTTCAGCGAGAGCGATTGGTCCAAGAGGTGCAGCAGATCGTTCATCCGCTTGGTTGCTTAGAGCCCGTGCGGTAGCCCTTGATCGTTGCACCTCGTTTTCCATCAACCCGAACAGTTGCTTGGGCCACAGAGCCCGCATTCGCAAGCTTGGGAAAGGAGAACCAATTTCATGTCTAGAAAAAAGTCTAAGTCCTTCATTGGCATTGACGTTTCCAAACAACAGCTGGAAGTAGCCGCACACGAGAGCGACTACCATTTCCGTTGTCCGAATAAAGCCAGCGCCTTTGGCGAACTAAACGCCGAACTAGTCACTTTGCGGCCGGCGCTCATTGTGCTGGAAGCCACTGGTGGTTTAGAAACACCAGTCGTCCTCGCCTTGCATGCTGCCGGCTTGCCGGTGGTGGTAGTCAACCCCCGACAAGTGCGCGATTTCGCTAAGGCCTTGGGCCAATTGGCCAAGACTGATCGCCTTGACGCACGCGTCCTGGCTCACTTTGCCGCCGCCATAAAGCCACCGCCTCGTCCCATTAAGTTAAAGGACGGGCGGGAGTTGGAGGCCTTGACACGTCGTCGTGGCCAACTCATCGAAATGCTCACCGACGAGAAAAATCGACGTGGCTCCGCTGCCAGTGATACCGTGCGCGACAAAATCAAAGAGCACATCGATTGGCTCGAGGAGTGCATCGCTGAACTCGATAAGCAACTTAAATCGCTGCTGAAAAGTTCAACCAGCTGGCAAGCCAAAGATAACATCTTACAAAGTGTCCCAGGCATTGGCCCCGTGACTTCCTTCTCGATCGTGGCTGACTTGCCGGAGCTGGGTACACTTAATCGCCAACAGATCAGCAAGCTGGTGGGCGTCGCGCCGCTTAATCGCGACAGTGGCCAGCAGCGCGGCTCTCGTCACATCTACGGCGGCCGGGCCCGACTGCGCAGCGTGCTCTACATGGCCGCTCTAACCGCATCGCGCCATAACCCCGTGATCAAAGAATTCTACGAACGTCTCTGCGCCAATCAGAAACCATTCAAAGTTGCAATCACTGCTTGCATGCGAAAATTGCTCGTCATCATCAACGTCATGGTTCGTGACAGCACCTGCTGGAAATCCAGGGAGGAACCAGTTTCTCCTTGACTTCCAACACAGTTGCTACCGCGAAGTGGTACTGACCTCAGGTCACAGCTACCGAGGTGGTGCTGACTTGATGCCGCTGCACAGGTCGGACTTCAACCGCCGATAAAACTCATCGAACGCGAAGGCGCTACAAACTGCGGCTCGTTGATGTAGTGGCGCGGCTCTTTTTTCATTACGACTGATTCGATGAACTCAACGATCTCGCTGCGCGTGCCGCCGGTGCGAACTACGTCACGCAACGAATGTTCGACGGTTGAGAAAAGGCAGGTACGAATTTGGCCGTCGGCGGTAAGACGAATGCGCGAGCAGGCGCCGCAGAAGGGCTCAGTGACCGGCGCGATGATGCCGATTTCGCCGGGAGCACCATCAGCAAAACGATAACGCGAAGCAGTTTCTGAACCGCGATCGATGTCGATTGGAGTTAAGGGAAACTTTTCGTTTATCCGTTCCCGAATCTCGCGGCCTGAAACGACATCGCTGCGCGACCAATCGTGACCGGAATCCAATGGCATAAACTCGATGAAGCGCATCTTCACGTCGTGCTCGCGGGCGAAGGCGGCAAAGTCAGCGACCTCGTCCTCGTTATGTCCCCGGACAATTACCGCGTTGATCTTGATCGGCTCCAGGCCTGCCTGCTTCGCCGCGCCAATCCCCGCCAGCACGCGATCCAGGACGTCTACACCAGTCATCTGCTTGAAGGTGTCGCGCTTCAAACTGTCGACGCTGATCGTGATGCGATCCAGTCCGGCGTCTTTCAACGCTCCGGCGCGATCGGGCAGGAAATAGCCGTTAGTGGTCAGCGCCAGGTCCTGCAGCCCTTTTGGTTTGAGCAGCGAGAGCTTTGCGATGATGGTTTCAATGTCACGTCGCATCATCGGTTCACCGCCAGTCAGGCGTATTTTTTCAATGCCGAGCGAGATAAAGATGTCGCAAACGTATTCAATCTCTTCGTAGGAGAGCATCTGTTCTTTCGGCGCTATCGGCGGCTCGCCATGTGGCAGGCAATAAAAACAGCGAAAATTGCAACGATCGGTTAACGACACGCGCAAGTCGCGTATCGCCCGGCCATATGAATCTTTGAGTAGAATTGCCATCTTCAAACTTTACTGTTTGCCCAAGCCACGTAAAACCCTGCCTTTTCCTTTAACGAATGGTACGCCGGGGAAGCCTCGGCTGCAAACGTCTCCCCTTGCCCTGATCTGGCGACGCCGATGTCAGGCGGTCATCGAAGACAGTCACTACTCGGCCTGCGTCTTCGCGCACAGCAAAACGGGCGAAGATTACTCTTCGCCCGTTTGCATTTTGGTCAAACAAGCACTACGGCAGGTCGTTTACAATCTTCACTGGGAAGGTGTAAGGCGGGGAGATGTTATGGTTCGTCCCCTCGCTGACGAGCGTCGTGTCGTTGACGCGCAGAAAGATGTCGTAGGTACAACTCGTTCCACGCGCTAACCGATTGTCGGCCGGTACGGGTACCGGAGGAGTACTTGCATCGAGTGGCGCTGCTACACCGGCGTCCACCCAACTCAAGTCTAAAGTTGCCAATATGTCCATTGGCGGATTGCCAGCCCCGGTAGACCAGGTTGCGCGATCCGGCACTGGGCTGGTCGACAACAGGACCGTGACTTCGCTGGCAGCACCTTGCTTGCGGAAGGTCACGCTGTAATCTTGAAAATTGTCGCTGGGTGGAAGTGTATTGCCCGCGACGATTACAGGGTCTGTAGCGAAGCCCCGAATATCGAGACTGCGTGCGACGTTCGTGCCATCGTTAATCAGCACATCCGTGCAGGGCGGAAGGTCTGTAGTGGTGCCATGATAGCGCAGCGTTTGGATCCTGCCGCGGATGATCTCGTTGTCAATCCACGCGCGCTGCACATCGTAGTAGGTGTTGCCCGCTGTGTCGGTGACTTTGAGCAGGAACGAGTATTTGCCGCTCGGTCCGCTTGGCGCCCCCGTGCTGGGCCAGTAGAACTGCACCAGGTTTGGTACGGTCTCGATAACAATGACCGAGTCTACAACGTGATAGTACGTTACCGTTCCCCATACCGGTTGGTTGGTAAGGAAATCGGGAGCGGGCATACCATCGAGCCTGTTGAACGTGCGCTGGTCGGCGGTGGTGTACTTAACCACCGTGATATTCGTCCAACCGTTCGTGCTCGGATCGTAAGCCGCGCCGGTGGCTGGTTGCGGCAAACTAAATGTGGGATCGGGCTGCACCCACAAACTATATTCGTCGATTTGCTCGGTACCGCAGCCATAAGGATTGGCCGCTCCTCGCACGCTGATGCTGCCGCCGACCGTCCTCTCGGTAGCGGTTGCAGTGTCCGCGACGCGCAGCAACTCCGCCGTATTAATCACGTCGTGCACCCAGCCGCCGCCAATGTATTTGATGTAGGCCGCTGCCGCCGTGATTCGGAAAGAGCTCGAGCAGTCGCGACGGCTGCCGTCGATGCCGAATACGTGCAACCGCACCTCGAAGTTAGTGTTTGTGAGAACACCAACGCCGGCTCCGAGCACGGCCTTCTGAATGTCAACGAATCCGAGCGTGCTGCTCGTAACCTGGTGATTGCCGAAGGTGAGCGTCGTGTCAGGGTTGCCGGCGCCGTTGGCGTAGATAACCGCGTCGGGCACGAGCGTCGTGCCGTTCCACAACACTTCGAGCGTGTAGCGACTGAAGCCAAGTCCCGAGGCCGTGCCGGTTATTGGTTCGAGGACGTGGCCCGAAAGGATGGTCGAGACCCCGTGTTTACAGCCTGTTGGTTGTGTCACTGCACAGGTTAAGCAAACAAAGTGTTTTTGCCGCCAGATGAGATAGATCAGCAGCAAGATCAGTAACAGCAGGATGAGCCAGGCCCAAAGATCATATTCGCCGCGCTGACCAAACGGGCCGAGCTGTCCAAACCAGTAGGCGATCAGTATCGCGATCAGGATTAGCAGAATGATCACCTTGATAAGCAGCTCCCAACATCCGCGCAGGCCTACCCTACCGCTGGGCTGGCGCTGGCTGACGTCAGGGTTTTTTGAAGCATTACTAAATCGGTTCTGTTCATTCATCGTTTTGCTCCTTGACTTAGGAAATGGGCGAGGACTGGTTAGTGAGTCTTCTCCTGAGAGGTTTATGCACAGGACCCGAAAACGGTTCGGTTTATCCGGATCCGGTGCCGGTTTTAGAGACGCGAGGACAGCGGTTCAAGAAGCCTTAAGCCACGAAGCTAGCGCGAGCTGGCTAATGCGAACGAAGCTTTGGTTTGGAGTCGAATTCGGTGAAGACTGAACAGATCATATGCGTGAAGAGTCAGTGCCTCGAATCGACTGAGGGTAAAGGCACCTCGAACCGTCAAAGTTAAATAACCTGTGAGACCGGCAAGAAATTCAATACTGATTACGGGCGCAGCTTATTCCTGAGCGCGATCAAAGTCAACGAAAACCCGGTGTCGTCGATCAGACTAATTCCGGTAGCTATTTTTGCGCCAGAAATTCCTTCGTTTTCCGCAGTTCAGGTCGATCGCTGTCAGCATTAGCGGTGAGAATAACCAGCTTTGCGTAATAGTCGCCGGCCGTCTTTTTATCGCCCAGCAACTCAGCGGCACGCGCCGCGCCATAGAGACCGTTGAAGCGGTTTGGGGAGTCTTGCAACGATGACGCAAACTCCTGCAGTGCTTGTTGTGGTTGCTTCATTTCGATCAACATCTCTCCGAGCAACTCGCGCGCGGGTATGATCGGGCCGGGTGTAACCGGATGTTTTTCTGTAGCTGCTTCCAGTGTGGCTGCTGAGCGCATTTGTGTAAGCGCCTCCGCGTCCTTTCCTTCAGCGTGCAGGATCCAGGCAAGCGCCGACTCTCGCTGGATCTCAACTTGATCGGCCCAGTAGGACTCTTTGGCTTCAGCGAGCTCCTGCCGGATGCTGGAGAGTCTTTCCACATCGCGACGGGCCGCGTCGGGATTGTTGCTTCGAGCAGCTCCCAGGGCGCGTGCGAAATAGATTAGGGCCTCTGTGTAACGAAACTTCTTCCAGGGAAAGTTCGCCGGATGTAATTCAAGTTGCGCGGCTTCTGACCAACGGCGCCTTTCGATTGCATAGCGAGCCGGTATCGCCGCCCAGGCATAAGCCACCTGGAAAACCTCCTGGTCGACCTTACTCAGGGCTATAACTTCGTCCAGCACAGCTTTGGCCTTCTGATCCTGCGCGCCCTGCAGATAGGCGTAGATCAAGTAGTCCAACGCATGAAGCTGATCCTTCGAAGATGCTGCGGCCTGGGCTGCGGCGGCAGAGGCGCGGTTCGATTGAATGGATTCCTGCCACAAGCCCAGGCGAATGAAAATATGCGAAGGCATGTGAAGCGCATGAGGAGATGAAGGCGCAATTTTCGCGTAGCTGCGCGCGGCGGGAAGCGCGAGTTGTGCCAGCGGTGGATAGTCGAAACTATGAATCAGATAATGAGCCACTCCGGGATGTTGCGGCTCCTCGGGCAAAATTTTGTTAAGAATTGCCGCAGCCTTCTTCTGTTTTTCGTAAGTCTTGTCGGACTCAACGGTTGTTCCCAGCAGGGAAAGTGCATAAAAGATCGCCGCCTCATGGTCTTTCGGATAACTCAGGTACACCTGTTCCATCGCCTTTTCGTAAGCCAGAGCGCGGGTGCGATGCGGGAGCTTGTCAGAGTCCTTGTAGAAGGTTCCTATTGCTGCGAGATAGTCTTTTTCCCTTTGAGTTTTTGCGACGATTGATTTTGCCTTTTCAACCGCGTCCCGGCCTCTCTGCAATTCTTCAGTGGTGGCGGGTGCCCAGACAGGATGATAAAGACTCATCGCCACACCCCAATAGGCCATCGCGCAATCGGGGTCAGTCCTGGCAACACCGGTGTAAGCCTTTTCAGCTTCTCCATACCAGAATGAGTGAAGCAATGCGGTGGCGCGATTGAACTGGCGCCGCGCAGCAGGCTTGCAAGAGACACTGAAATTAACTCGCCCGAGTTTCTCTGAAGCATCGTGTTGATGGGTGTGCATCTCCTGAGCCTGGGTAGTCGGAAGACACAGCAAAGCTACGAAAGATGCAGTCAAAGAGAGATTTCTTAGTTTCATTGCGGGCCTCCAAGTGTAAAGGAGCGGGTGGGGTTGCCGCTTTGCGATCGAAGTTGCTGATGGCGGATCTCATTATCCTCTGGTAGTGGCCGCCGCGTCCAATTACCCCACCCGCTACCAAAGCTTTGTTAAGTCTCAACTCTTTGGAGTGCGCCGCCTTGTCGGCGCTTTGGCCTGTTTTGCGTTATGCGGCGATGGTTATGAACACAACCGAAAAGGGTCGCTGGGGCTGTCGCTGGCCAAAGCGCCGACAAGGCGGCGCACTCCAAGGAGTTGAGTCATCTTGCTGGCGCGTAAAACCGACCGTTCCAACAATAGGTAACTCTTCGCAGTTTACGACCACTATCGTCGATCTTTCCACGGTAGTCATACTCAAAATTGGAAGGGTTACTTTTGCAAGCAGATCAAAGTAGCCAGCATGGTCGCTACCAACTGTCGATCGCCGGACTCAGCAACCCCAAAGACATCAGCGCGGGCAACCGTCAAGGTCCGGCCCGGCTTGATCACCTCTGCACGGGCGAGAAACGACTTGCCTTGCGCGGGACGCAGCAGATTCACCTTGAACTCAACACTTAAAACCTCGGCGCCCGCCGGCATGAGACTGTAAGCGGCATAGCCTGCTGCAGAATCGGCGATGGTGGTCACGATACCTGCATGCAAGTATCCATGTTGTTGCGCCAGGTCCGCTCGATAAGGAAGAGTTATTTCTACTATTCCCGGTTGAGGCACACTAAGCTCGGCGCCGATCAAGCTCATCATTGACTGCTGCGCAAAGCTCTGTTTGATGTCCTCGGCAAACCGGGGATTGGAAGCTTGGAAGGCCATACGCTGGATACGCCCTTACTTGTCCGCCAGCCACCGCGCGGCATTGGCAACATATGTTTTGATGTCTTGCAGGGCTTGCGGATTTCGTTTGTAGCCGTCGCCTGGCGGCTCAACCAGAAAACTCGGACAGCCCATCTCGGTATTCCAGTTGTAGTCCACAAAGTGATGAAAGCTTGATTCTGCGATACCGCGACCGAGCTTGTTGTCATGCTCGTCAACCAAACTCTCGAAAGCGACTACCAGGTTAAAAGGGCGACCGGTAACCTCACTTTTGCCGCTGGCAATCACGTGTGCCTGCTCTTCACCTTCGGGTACGCCCACTGCTCCTTCGTGTGGATGAGCCGGAAAGAACTCGATGACACCGGCGAGCGACGCGGGATTGCGTATTAGCTCATGCGGGATTTCTACTTTGATCTTTTGATAGTCGCCGTTTGCGCCCGAATGGTAGTTGGGCCAGGAGATCGAGGTCGTAAACGGATCGTCAGGGACATGCCGGGAGGCGTCGGGCTCAGGATTTTTGGAGTGAAAGAAGTGAGCGCGGCCGATGCCACCCAGCGTACACAGCGAGGTGCCAAGATCCTGGTGATCGCGCGTGGCCATGATGCCGCCGCCACGCTGCCGGAAACGTGTTATGCCCTGGCAGTCAGTGACAGTCAAACCATCACCCAAATCAATTGCAAACAGCCAAAGCTCGTTGAAATCTGAGGCATCAAGTGTGCTGAGGACCGGATCATTGCCGGCCGCGTCTGATTCACGATTGCGCGGGGTCACCTCGCATAAGGCGTTTCCTGCTCCGTCTCTGAGAGAAGCTAATTCATCTCGCAATAGGGAGAACCGGCCGATGTGCCAGTCGTCTTCAGCGAAAGGGATGGTGGTCTGTATAAGAATGCGAATCGGAGCTGTCATGCGTTCTTCTCCCCGTGGTTCGTGCCCGAACAATGACCAACTGAAATTGTGAACTCAAGTATGAAACCTAGACTAGGACAAGCATCGGGAGAACGCAAACGACACCTTTGGGCGCCTGTGCCGTTTGGTTTTCAGCGTCAACCTCTTCACTGGGACTGCGGGCGTCTCGCCGCAACGTCCGCTGGCACTATCTCCAGATGAAACCACTCAGCGCTTTTCTGGGAGCGCGGGCGTCTCGCCCGCAATGAGCGCGCAGCGCGAACAAGACCTCTTGCAAACAATCAATTATCCTTCCTTCAGAGTAGCGTGGCTCTCCATCCCATTACCAATTAACGAGTGGCTTTTTTAGTAGCGCTTGGTTCAGGAAAACGAGGCAATAAGATCTGTTCGCGCTGCGCGCTCATTGCGGGCGAGACACCCGCGCTTCCCAGGGAAGCGCTTGAGTGGTTTCAACTCGAGATAGTGATAGGGGACGCAGGCGGGCGAGGCGCCCGCGCTTCCCAGGGAAGAGCTTGAACTTAGCTCAAACTGCCATCAGACGTCAGCCAGGGATCAAGACGTTAAGCAGCCAGCGTCGCATTGATCATGAAGATGGATCCGGCAAGCCGCTTCCCGGTCCCAGGCAACTTGATGGTGCGTTTCAGAACAAAGTCAAACAGCAGTGGATTGTAGTTGTAGATTTCATTTAACGACTCTCGTTCAGCGGCTGTAATGTAACCCTTCTTCAC